>JAGCUK010000022.1 GCA_017962925.1 Bacteroidales bacterium | reverse complement strand
GCAATCGTGAGCCAGACCGGCTCCTATTCGGGTTATTCCTTCGCAGTTCCTTCCAACATCGTAAAGAAGATCGTGGGGGACCTCATCGACTTCGGATCCGTGAAGCGTGCGAAACTCGGAGTTTCAATGAGCCCTGTTACGCAGGAAATTGCAGATAAAATGAAACTTTCTTCGTTGGACGGCGTATATATTAACGAGGTTTTGAAAGGCGGAGCCGCCGACAAGGCCGGAGTCAAGGAAGGAGACATCCTGCTTTCAATAGATTCCACGGTCATCAAATCGCCGGCAGCCCTTCAGGAAAAGGTCAATAGTTTCCATCCCGGCGACAAGGCAGTCCTCAAGATAGTGCGTGACGGCAAGGTGAAAGAACTCCCCGTTGAGTTCCAGGGCACCGACAAGATCACAGGCACGGTGACCAGCGACGGAGAAACCGCCTTCTATGGCGGACTCCTGAAGGAGGCCAGCAAGGACAAGCTCGAAAAACTGGGCCTGAAGAATGGAGTTGAGATCGTCTCTGCCGGTAACGGCGCTCTCGCCAAGGCGGGTGCCACGGACGGAATGGTGATTCTCTATGTGAACGACCAGCCTGTTTCCAAACCTCGGGAAGTGATAGATATCGCGTACCGCAGTAAGAGGGCTGTCTATATTGAAGGTGTCAATACCTACGGAAAGCCGGTTTACTTCGGATTCGCGAAAGACGAATAGAAGTAAATGAGACAATTAAAGATTACAAAATCGATCACCAACCGCGAGAGCGCTTCGCTGGATAAGTATCTCCAGGAAATTGGACGCGAAGAGTTGGTATCACCGGAAGAAGAAGTTGAACTTGCCCAGCGCATTCGCAAAGGCGACCAGGTCGCGCTGGAAAAACTCACGAGGGCTAATCTCCGTTTCGTGGTGTCTGTTGCAAAACAGTACCAGAACCAGGGGCTTAGCCTTCCTGATTTGATCAACGAGGGCAACCTCGGCCTCATCAAGGCCGCCGAGAAGTTCGATGAAACCCGCGGCTTCAAGTTCATCTCCTATGCAGTGTGGTGGATCCGTCAGAGCATTCTCCAGGCACTTGCAGAGCAGAGCCGTATCGTGCGTCTGCCGCTGAACCAGGTGGGTTCCCTGAACAAGATCAACAAGGCCCTCGGCAAGTTCGAGCAGGAGCATGAGCGCCAGCCTTCTACTGACGAGCTGGCAGAAATGATCGACATCCCTCAGGACAAGATCGCCGATACCCTCCGCGTGAGCGGCCGCCACGTTAGCGTGGATGCCCCCTTCGTGGAAGGAGAAGACAACAGCCTGCTGGACGTGCTGCCCAACGACGACAGCCCCATGGCAGACAAGGGCCTCACCAACGAGAGCCTCAGCATCGAGATCGAGCGTGCCCTGCAGATCCTGACCGGCCGCGAGCGCGAGATCATCAAGAGTTTCTTCGGCATCGGATGCCAGGAGATGACTCTGGAAGAGATCGGCGAACGTCTGGACCTCACCCGCGAGCGTGTGCGTCAGATTAAGGAAAAGGCCATCCGCAAGCTCAAGAAACCATCCGCAAGCAAACTTCTCAAATCTTATCTGGGATAAAATGACCCCTGAACTGTTCATTGCCTCGGAGGCCGCGAAGGCCGTCAAGGAATTATACAATGCCGAAGTTGACGCTTCTACTCTGCAGGTGCAGGTGACGCGCAAAGAATTCGAGGGAGACTACACGCTTGTAGTCTTTCCTCTTTTAAGGATATCCCATGCCGCTCCGGATGCAACCGGTTCTGCGATAGGGGATTGGCTGGTGTCGAACTGCCCCGAGATCAGCGCTTACAACAGCGTCAAGGGCTTCCTTAACCTCAGCCTCTCCAACCTCTACTGGCGCGAGACGCTGGAGGATATCATCTCCTCCGGCGAGGATTACTTCACCCTGCCCTCCACCGGCAAGAAGATAATGGTGGAGTTCTCATCTCCCAACACCAACAAGCCCCTGCATCTCGGGCACATCCGCAACAATCTGCTCGGGGATTCCGTCAGCAGGCTGCTCGCGGCTGGCGGCAACGAGGTGATCAAAGCGACGCTGGTGAATGACCGCGGCGTGCACATCTGCAAGAGCATGTACGCGTGGGAGAAGCTCTTCAACGGGGCTACCCCGGAGAGCACCGGCATCAAGGGGGATCATCTGGTGGGCGATTGCTACGTGGCCTACGCGAAGATGGAGAAGGAGCATCCCGAGGTGATCGACGATGTGCATGAGATGCTGGTGAAGTGGGAGCAGGGGGATCCCGAGGTGCGTGCGCTTTGGGAGAAGATGAACGGATGGGTGTTCGACGGATTCGACCAGACCTACCGTGCCCTCGGCATCAGCTTCGACAAGACCTACTATGAGCATGAGACCTACCTGCTTGGCAAGAGTCTGGTGCAGAAGGGTCTGGATATGGGAGTGTTCGTTCAAGATCCGGACGGCAGCGTATGGTGCGACCTGACTGCCGACGGCCTCGACCGCAAGCTCCTGCTGCGTTCCGACGGCACCTCCGTCTATATGACCCAGGATCTGGGCACTGCCGAGAGCCGTTTTGCAGAGTATAATCTCGATTCCCACGTTTATGTTGTGGGTGATGAGCAGAATTATCATTTCCAGGTGCTGAAGCTCGTGCTCGCCAAGCTCGGATTCGACTGGGCGGAACGTATCTACCATCTCTCATACGGTATGGTGGAGCTTCCCGAGGGGAAGATGAAGAGCCGCGAGGGCACCGTAGTTGACGCCGACGATCTTATTGAGGATATGTATCTGGAGGCGAAGGCAACGTCTGAGGAGTCCGGGAAGTTGGATGATGTGGATGAGGCCGAGAAGGATATGCTTTATCATATGATTGGTCTGGGGGCCCTGAAGTATTTCATTTTGAAGGTGGATCCTCGCAAGAAGATGTTGTTTAATCCGAAGGAGTCTATCGATTTCAACGGTAATACCGGTCCATTCATTCAATATACGCATGCGCGCATTTGCAGCATTCTGCGCAAAGCCTCCCGCGCGGGGGCGTCTAACGGCCGGGCAATGCCCGTACTGGGGACTCCCTGCGAGCCACAGACGGGCCCTTTGCCCGCCGCGGACGGCCAGGAGGCTTTAAGTGCTAAGGAGATTAGGCTGGTGCAGTTGCTGAATTTGTACAGGGGAAAACTGGCCGAAGCCTGCGCCGCGTTCTCGCCGGCGGTTATGGCCAACTACTCCTACGATCTGGCAAAAGAATTCAACCAATACTACCACGATACGCAGATACTTAAGGAAAGTAATGAACAGGTTAGGAACATGCGCCTGGCGCTGATAAACACTGTGGCTCAAGTACTTGCGCATTCGATGGCACTGCTCGGCATAGAACTTCCTGAAAGAATGTAAAGATTGCTATTGCAAATTCAAAAAGTTTGCTCTAATATTGTAGCAATTAACGTATACTAATAACTATGCCAAACGACAACAAGAAGAGACACGTAATCAGTTATGAAAAGATGTCGCCCGAACTGGCGGCAGCTTTCAATGAGAAATATCCCAGTGGGTTTAACGACTGGTTCCAGGATCTCACCAAATATACTAAGCCGGACGGTACTCCTTTCTATGCCGTCACGATCGAAATACCCGATGCAATCTATCTCGTGAAGATCAAGGTCGAGACCGATGATCTGGAGGATATCGAGCGCTGGCTGGAAGGGGAGGAGAATGCTGAGAACGAGCAGGTTGCAGGTCCTTCTGCAGATGCCGATCCGGGCGCAGGCCCTCTTCCGGACGATAACATATCCCAATACGGCGGAGATGATGATCCGGGAGACACCGACTAAACTCCTGCTGCTGAGCCTCCTCGTGGGGCTGTGCGCTGGAGTCGCCGCTGTCGCTTTGCTCAAACTAATAGGCTTTGTCCACGGGCTCATCCGCAGCGGGCATTTCATCTACCCTGCAGTGGGTATGTTGATTTCCCTCCTGCTGGTGCGCTATGTGGTAAAAGATAATATCGGCCACGGCGTCACTAAGGTGCTGCTGGCCGTTTCTCGTAACGAATCCAGGATTAAGCCCCATAATATGTGGTCTTCGCTGCTGACCAGCGCGGTGACCATCGGGCTCGGTGGCTCCGTGGGTGCTGAGGCTCCTATCGTTTACACCGGTGCCGCGCTCGGCAGTAACATCGGCCGCATGGCAAAACTGTCGTATCGCGGGATGACGGTGCTCCTCGGCTGCGGTGCCGCCGGGGCTATCGCCGGCATCTTCAAGGCACCCCTGGCTGGCATCCTCTTCACCCTGGAAATCCTCCTCTTCAATATCTCCATGAGCTCAATCATGCCGCTGCTGGTTTCTACTCTGACGGCAACGGTGGTGAGTTATGTGTTCATGGGGCCGCAGTCGCCGTTCGCATGCTCGCTGGCACCCTTCAATATGGGGAATCTGCCGTTCTACCTCGTCCTGGGCGTGTTCTGTGGGGTGATGTCGCAGTACTTCACGCGCTTTACCCTATGGCTGGAAGATCGTCTGCACCGGGATCTCCGCAGCCCCTGGGTTCGCTGGGCCGTGTGCGGTCTGGGCCTGACGCTGCTGGTCTGGCTCTTCCCTCCGCTTTTCGGCGAGGGCTATGAGTCCGTTGGAGAGCTGCTCAACGGTGGAGTGTTCAATCCCGGGAGCGATCCTAATCCGCTGATGATTCTGCTGCGTTCGCCCTGGGGGATGCCTGTTTTCCTGGCGCTGGTGCTGCTGCTGAAGGTGGTGAGCATGACGCTGACGAATGCCGGCGGGGGAGTCGGTGGAACCTTCGGTCCTACTCTGTTCGAAGGGGCGATTCTGGGCTTTTTGGTGGCGCGCATCGTCAACCTCTGCGGCCTGTCTCTCCCCGAACAGAACTTCGCTTTAGTGGGTATGGCGGGGCTGATGGCAGGTGTCATGCAGGCACCTATGACCGCTATCTTCCTGATTGCAGAGATTACCGGAGGATACGATCTGCTGCTGCCGCTAATCCTTTGTTCTACAGTATCTTACGGCGTCACTCGCACACGGGAGAAATATTCCATCTACACCAAACGAATCGCCCAGAGCGGGGATCTGCTCACGCACGACAGCGACCATGCGGTGCTCACCTTGCTCAAGCTTCGGGACCTGATCCGGGACAAATATCCGCGCCTCAGTATGGACGATACGTTGGAGGATGTCTCGGGCGTGATTTCCGGTAGCACGGTGGCGGTCTTCCCTGTCCTCGGGAACGACGGCCGCTTCGTCGGAGTGCTGGAGATGGACGACATACGCAAGCACATATTCGAGCCGGATAAAATCTCGACCTTGAAAGTCAAGGACTTGATGCATTCGCCCGCGGATATCGTTTATGAAGATGAACGCATGGAGGACGTGATGCGCAAGTTCGAACGTTCGGAAATCTGGCGCCTCCCGGTACTGACCCGCGAAGGCATCTACCTTGGATTCATCTCCCGTTCCAGGATACTGGCGGCCTACCGCGAGGAACTGAAACTGATAACAGCAGAAGACTGATGAAAGAAATATACCTTAATCACATCGCGGGCCTCATGGGTTTGAAGGTCTGGCAGGTAGAGAATTGCGCGGACATGTTCGCGGAAGGGGATACCATTCCGTTTATCAGCCGTTACCGCAAGGAAAAGACCGGCGGAATGGATGATTCCGAGGTGGCTGAGCTGAAGCACTGGGTGGATGTTTTCGCGGAGATGGAAAAGCGCAAGGAGACTGTGCTGAAGACCATTTCCGAGGCGGGTGCGCTGACGGATGAGCTGCGTGCGAAGATAGAGAATTGCGTGGTTTCTTCGGAGTTGGAGGATTTGTACCTGCCGTACCGGCCGAAGCGTCGTACCCGTGCCACCGTTGCAAAGGAACTGGGCCTGGAGCCGCTGGCTAATGCCATGTGGACGCTGAAGGCCCGTAATCCACGCGCAGAGGCTGCCCGTTTTGTAAAGCCGGGGAAGGTGGAGGATGCGGATGCCGCTCTTGCCGGCGCACGTGATATCATCGCTGAGCGGCTGAGCGAGACTGCCGTGGTCCGCGAGAATCTGAGGCAGATTTTCCGCGCGAGACGGGTGGTTTCCAAGGTGACCAAGAAAGCCGAGGGGCCGGAGGCGGACAAGTACCGCAGCTATTTCAACTGGTCCTATCCCCTCGATAAAGTGCCTTCCCATAGCCTGCTGGCCATTCTGCGGGCGGAGAACGAGGGCTTCCTGAGCGTTTCGGTGGATTCCGATCCGGAGCGCTGCGGCAAGAAGATTTATTATGATTTCTGTCAGGCCCAGGGCTATCCTTCGGGGGAACTGGGGGAGCAGATCCGCGAGGCGGTGGATGATAGTTTCAAGCGCCTGCTGGAGCCTTCCATCAGCTCGGAGGTCCTGCGTGAGGCAAAGGAGAAGGCGGATATAGAGAGTATCCGGGTGTTCGGGGATAACCTGCGCCAGTTGCTGCTGGGTGCTCCGGTGGGGCAGAAACGCACTATGGCGGTGGATCCGGGGTTCAGGAATGGCTGCAAGATCGCCTGCCTCGACGAGCGCGGGGGCTTGCTGCATCATACCATCATTTTTCCGCATCCTCCTCAGAATGAGAAGGTTAAGGCGCTGATGGCGGTGCAGGATATGATTGAAAAGTACCACATCGAGGCGGTGGCGATAGGCAACGGCACTGCCAGCCGCGAGACGGTGGAGTTCTTTAAGAAAGTGTCGCTGCCGGAGGGGTGCAAGGTCTGGACGGTGAGCGAAGACGGCGCATCCATCTACTCCGCTTCGTAGGTCGGGCGGGAGGAGTTTCCGGATGAAGATGTGACCGTGCGTGGCGCAGTTTCTATCGGCCGAAGGCTGATGGATCCGCTGGCGGAGTTGGTGAAGATTGACCCCAAGAATCTGGGGATAGGGCAGTACCAGCACGATGTGGATCAGGTGCTGCTGAAGGAGAAGCTGGATAATACGGTGGAGGCCTGCGTGAATTCGGTGGGCGTAAATCTGAATACCGCCAGCCCGTATCTGTTGAGGTACGTGGCTGGAATCGGTCCGCAGCTGGCGGCGAATATTGTTTCCTGGCGCTCGGAGAACGGGGGATTCCGCTCCCGCGCCGAGCTGAAGAAGGTGCCGAGGCTGGGTGCCAAGGCCTTCGAGCAATGCGCCGGGTTCCTGCGGGTGAAGGGGGCGGATAATCCGCTGGACGATTCCGCGGTGCATCCGGAGTCCTATTTCGTGGTGGACAGGATGGCGGCGGATCTGGGCGTGAGTGTCAAAGAGCTGGTGGGCAATGCCGAGCTGTGCTCCAAGATTACAGCCGAGCGTTATGTGAGCGGGGATGTGGGGCTGCCGACGGTGAATGATATTCTGAAGGAGCTTGCCAAGCCCGGGCTGGACCCTCGCGAGGCGGCATCCGATTTCGCTTTTGCGGATGATATCCATGAGATAGAGGATCTGAAGGTGGGGATGGAACTGCCGGGGATCGTGACGAATATCACTGCTTTCGGGGCTTTCGTGGATATCGGCTTGCATGAGAACGGACTGCTGCATGTGTCGCAGCTGGGGCCGCGCGGCACGGATCCTTCAAAGGTTCTGAAGCTGCATCAGCAGATAGTTGTGAGGGTTCTGGGGGTGGATTTGGAGAGGAACAGGATTTCGCTCGGAATCAAAAAATAATTATATTTGTAGATAACTAAAACCAATTGAATTATGGCATCTATCAGCGATTTGATCATGCAGCAGGTGAAGTCCGCTGCCGGTGGGGTCGAAATCCCTTCCAACATTAAAAGTCAGGTCCTCGGCGGCCTTTCCGATTCTATCCTCGGCAGTCTCACCCAGACCGCTACGAAGGCTGGCGGAGTCGACATTGTAAAGAACCTGCTGACCGGCAAGAGCGATGTTGCCAAGAGTCCCGTCACTGCACTGGCAGGAAAGTTGTTTACCAATAACGTGGTCGGTAAACTCGGCCTTGGCAAGAGCCTCGGCAGCAGCCTGACCGCCCTCATCCCCGGTATCCTGAGCAAGCTCGGTGGCGTTCTGAAGGATCAGGACGGCGACGGTGATGTGGACCTGAACGATGTGATTATCACCCTGACCGGCAAGAAGTCCACCGGTTCCTCGCTGCTTGGCGCTGCGACCGGGCTGCTTGGCGGATTGCTGAAGAAGAAATAGAAAATGAAATCGAAACTTGTCATTATCCCTACCTATAACGAGGTCGAGAACACCGAGAAGATTATCCGTGCAGTTCTGGGGCTCGAAGGAGGTCATCATATCCTGATTATCGATGACGGTTCTCCGGATGGGACGGCCGATGTCGTTAAAGGCCTTATTCCCGAGTTTGACGGGCGCTTGTTCATTATGGAGCGCAGTGGCAAGCTGGGGCTGGGCACGGCGTATATTGCCGGGTTCAAGTGGGCTCTGGAGAGGGGGTATGACTATGTTTTCGAGATGGACGCGGATTTCTCTCACGACCCGGCCGATCTTCCCAGGTTGTTTGATGCTTGCGAGGGGGGAGCGGATCTTGCCGTGGGTTCCCGCTACTGCGACGGTGTGAGCGTGGTCAACTGGCCTCTCGGAAGGATACTGATGAGTTACTGCGCTTCCATCTATGTGCGTAAGACTCTGGGAGTCAAGATTTTCGACAGCACTGCCGGCTTCGTGTGCTACAGCCGCAAAGTGCTGGAAACCATCGACTTGGATGCTATCCAGATGAAGGGATACGGCTTCCAGATAGAGATGAAGTATACCGCAGTTAAACTCGGTTTCAAACTTGCCGAGGTTCCCGTGATCTTCGTGAATCGAAAGGAGGGTACTTCCAAGATGTCGGGAGGCATCTTCGGCGAGGCCTTCTGGGGAGTCATCAAACTACGCTTCCGCAAAATCAATCTGAGCGCATCAGCGCGAACCCCGGAGGCCGGTCCGACGGACTAAGGCCGAGAGGGGCGGGGTACATTAGGGGCAGCGCCCCTAATAAGACAAGATATCTCCGCAAAAAAGACAGCCTGACCGGCTGTCTTTTTTGTGGAGATGGAGGGACTCGAACCCTCGTCCAAACAAAGTCCCAGAGGGCTTTCTACACGCTTATTCCTCCTTTAATTGTCGGCGGGACCCGGCCGGAAGACGGGCAAGACCCAACTTATCCCCTAAATCTTAGCGCGGTTTAAGGGAGTCCCCGCGTGCAGGCCTCTTGAATGATACCCCTGAATCCGCGCATAGAAGCCATAAAGTCGGAGGGATACTCGTCAGCGACGCACCTTGGCGCCCCGATTAAGCCGATCTGCTTGGCAGATTAGGCAGCGAGTGCATAGTTGCTGTTGCCAGCTAATTTTTGTCGGTTGAGATTAACGGGCCAGCCTTCGAAAGCCCGGCGTGCTTACCTTCCCAGATCAGTGCTGTCAAAACCAAAACATCCCCAGAAAGTTTGCGGCTGCAAATATAAGCATTATTTCTTTCGGGCCAAAAGTTCTATAGTCCGCAGACGGTCTTTATAGAAATTATTCGCATTGACTTTGGCCACGTCCAGACCATGATCCGAATTATCCTCCCAGCGGCGGCAATTATACATCACGTCGTAGATGCGCCCAATCCGATACTCCCGGCTCACTCGGAGCCCGACAGCATAATCCTCGCCATATTTGGTAGTAGGGAAATTCAACTCCCGCAGCAGCGGAGTAAAGAACCCGCGCGGAGCACCCAGACCATTCACCCTCAGCGCATTATTGCGCCCGTTCTCCAAAGTCCACTCCTTATGGTCGATCACCCCCGGGGGAATGGTATTCAGGTCGAAATCCGTAATCCTGTAGGTGCCGACCACCATCGCACAGTTCTGCTCGTAGAAAGCATCCACAAACTTCTGCACCGTGTGCTCATCAGAATACAAATCATCCGAATCCAACTGCAGGGCAAAACGTCCGCACTTGGGATGGTGCAGGGCCGCGTTCCAGTTGCCGCCGATCGCATGATAGCTCTTGTCCTGGGCGATATAGATCAACCTCCTATCCTCCTGGAAACTCTTAATCACATCCACGGTGCCGTCGGTGGAATTATCATCCACCACAATCACGTTATAACGGAACTTCGTCTTCTGCGAAAGGGCACTGCGGATGGCATCGCCGATCGTTCGCACGCGGTTCTTGCAGGGGATGACGACGGAAGCCTCGTATTCGAAGTACCCCTCCTTTAGATTCACATCCTTGAAAGTCGGCTCCAGCCAGGCCTCGATCTCCTTCAGGTGCGCCGTGCAGGCATCCTCCATCTCAATCTGCACTGCGCGGTTGCGAGGATCCACATAATCGAATTGCTTCTCGCCGGAATCCCGCTTGTCGGAGTCGATCTCGTAGTAAAGGAACTCCGGAATATGCAGCAGACTGCCCAGGCGCGAGGCACGCAGGCGCAGGTCGTACAACCCGGCAAACTGGTAGTCTACATCCATCCCGGCAACAGCCTCCTTCAGCACGGAAGTACGGTACATCTGCACCCCTCCGAAATCGAAATCATCCCTCAGGGAACCCTCCTGATAGTCGATAACCGGGGCAGGCTCCTCGCCGTTGAAATGGTCGGAGTAAACCATTGCCGCGGCGGTATCATCTGCCACCTGCACCATGCGCTCCAGCCCGAAATTGATGAACTTCAATTCGGTAGGACGCGTATAGATAATGGTGTAATCCTTGTCGGCTGCTGCCGCTATCTTCTTGATTTCTGCGGTGCTGAACGATGCCGGGCGGAAAATGTTCACTCTTTCCATAATAATTCTTATCTTTATGCAAAGTTAATAATTTAACACTGAAATGACCAAATACATTCTCGCTCTCGACCAGGGCACAAGTTCTTCCCGTGCTTTGGTTTTTGACCACGATGGAAATGTCTGCTCCACAGCCCAGATGGAGTTCACCCAGCACTTCCCCCAGCCTGGCTGGGTGGAGCACGATCCCATGGAAATATGGGCCTCCGAGGCTGCCGTGATAGCAGAAGCAATATCCAAGATAGGAATCAACGGCAAGGACATCGCCGCAATCGGCATCACCAACCAACGCGAAACGACAATAGTCTGGGATGCTGAAACCGGAAAGCCCGTCTGCAACGCGATAGTCTGGCAGGACCGCCGCACTTCCGCATTCTGCGACGAGCTCAAGGCCAGGGGACTGACGGACAAGATCCGGGAGAAGACCGGCCTCATCATCGACGCCTATTTTTCCGGCACCAAGATCAAGTGGATACTGGACAATGTGCCCGGCGCCCGCGAGCGTGCAGAGGCCGGCAAACTGCGTTTCGGAACGGTGGACAGCTGGCTCGTCTGGCAGCTCACCAAGGGCGAGGTGCACATCACCGACGTGACCAATGCCTCCCGCACAATGTTGTTCAATATCAACACGTTGGAGTGGGATAAGGAGATGCTGGAGATCCTCGGCATCCCCGCCTCGATGCTGCCGGCCGTGAAGTCATCCTCCGAAGTATATGGGTACACCAAAACCACCATCTTCGCGCATGAAGTGCCGATTGCGGGCATCGCCGGAGACCAGCAGTCTGCTCTTTTCGGGCAGATGTGCACCGCCCCGGGTTCGGTCAAGAACACCTACGGCACCGGCTGCTTCCTGCTGATGAACACCGGCACCAAACCCATCCTCTCCAAGAACAAGCTCCTCACCACCATCGCCTGGAAGATTGGGGATACCGTGAACTACGCGCTCGAGGGGTCGATATTTGTCGGAGGATCGGTCGTGCAGTGGCTCAGGGATGGCCTTGGCATCATCCGCAGTTCTTCGGAAATCGAGGCCCTGGCATCGTCTGTGCCGGATAATGGGGGCGTGTATTTCGTGCCGGCGCTGACCGGAATGGGCGCGCCCTACTGGGATCAGAACGCCCGCGGCACCATCTGCGGCATCACCCGCGGAGCCACGGCGGCACACATCGCCCGGGCCGCACTCGAAGGTATCGCTTTCCAGACGATGGATATTGTGGCGGCGATGGAGAAGGATGCCGGGGTGAAGCTGGCGGAGTTGAAGGTGGATGGCGGCGCCTCCCGCAATAATCTGCTGATGCAGTTCCAGTCGGATGTGCTCGGCGCGTCCGTGGTGCGTCCGAAGGTGACGGAAACTACCGGAATGGGAGCGGCCTACCTGGCGGGACTGGCGGTAGGGTTCTGGTCTTCGACCGATGAGATCCGCGGCCAGTGGCAGGCGGAGCGCACGTTCACTCCTTCCGGGCAGGATGTTGCCCCGCTTAAGGCCGGATGGGCGGATGCTATTTCAAGGACAATTAATAAGTAGAGATATGATTCAGTACGTTTTCGAATTGATCGGCACAATGGTGCTGGTGTTGCTCGGTGACGGAGTTTGTGCAGCCACTTCTCTCAATAAGTCCAAGGCCAAAGGCGGCGGATGGGTGGTGATAGCCCTTGGGTGGGGCCTTGCCGTGATGCTCGGCGTGTTGATTTCAGGGCCGGTTTCCGGGGCTCACCTGAATCCCGTTGTTTCTGTAGGCCTGGCTGCCGCAGGATTGTTCTCCTGGTCGCTGGTTCCCGGTTATGTGGTTGCCCAGATGGTGGGAGGCTTTCTTGGCGCATGCCTGGTTTGGTCTTTCTACAAAGATCATTATAAGGCCACCGCAGATCAGCCGGATACGATTCTCGGCACTTTCTGCACCATGCCTGCCATCGAGAATAAATGGCGCAATTTCTGGTGCGAGTGCGTGGCTACCTGGTTGCTGGTGTTCTGCATTCTGGCTATCGGATGGGGCAGCAACGTATTCTCGGTTGGAGAAGCCAGTTCTTCCATCGGTGCTATCGGCAGTTGGCCTGTCACCTGCGTGATCATGTCTATAGGTATGTCGCTCGGCGGAACCACCGGATATGCAATGAATCCTGCCCGCGACCTGAGCCCTCGCTGCGCACACGCAGTCTTGCCTATTGAGGGTAAGCGTGATAGTGGCTGGGGATACTCCTGGGTGCCTGTTTTGGGCCCCCTGGCAGGGTGCTTGCTGGCCGCAGGTTTGTATTTGCTTGTGTTTTAAAGAAAATCCGGACTGATATTTTGTCAGTTCGGATTTTTGAATTATCTTTGCACCCGCTTCGAAGGGCGCATAGCTCAGCTGGTTCAGAGCACCTGCCTTACAAGCAGGGGGTCGGCGGTTCGAATCCGTCTGCGCCCACAATTAAAAATATTTGTATATTTGCAGCGCAAAAGGAAGGATGCTCGAGTGGCTGAAGAGGCGCGTCTGGAAAGCGCGTGTACCCCCAAAGGGTATCCAGGGTTCGAATCCCTGTCCTTCCGCAAGAAAAAAGCCGTCCGTAAGGGCGGCTTTCACTTTGTGTACAGGTCTGGAAGTACTAGATATCGTAGGTCTTCTCTTTCTTGCGCGTCAGCTTCTCCTTCATTGCATCCACGCAGTCGGTGATTGCCTGCTCGAAACTGTGGGAATTGCGCTCGATGATGAGGTCGTCTCCTTTGACGTGCATCTGGATCTTAGCCTGCTTGTTGTCGGGCTCAGAGAGCAAGGACAGCGTGACCTCGGCCACGTCTGCGGCGCCAAGGAAGAACTTGTCCAACTTGGAAACTTTTTTCTCGACGTACTCGATCAGCTTCTGGTCGGCGTCGAACTTGAGAGTTTTAATCTTGATCTCCATATTTACCTCCGTTTTTATTTGCCCTTGGGTGGGCGTTCTGATATACTTTCTTAAGCCGTTCTATGGTGTTGTGGGTGTACACCTGGGTGGCTGCCAGGGAAGAGTGGCCAAGCATCTCCTTGATGGAATTGAGGTCGGTGCCTTCGTCCAGAAGCTCGCTCGCAATGGTGTGCCTTAAAACGTGCGGCGACTTCTTGCCGGTGAAGCCATCTGAATCTGCCAGCTCTTCCTTTACCGCCCGATCTACATAGACGGGATAGAGTCTTGCGCCTTTCGGCGTGCGCAAAAGCGGGGTGTCCGCTCCGCCATCTGCCCCAAAAACATAGTCGGCTGCACTCAAATATAATAAAATTTCGTCATATAAAGAGCGCACGACTGGAATTTCTCGCATCTTGTCGCCCTTTCCCAAGACGGAAAGAGTCTGCCTTCCGCGGTTCAACGAGCCGATGTTCAGGGAGATAAGTTCGCTGCGGCGGATGCCGGTTCCGAAGAGCAAAGAAATGATCAGCCGGCGCAATCTTCTCTCATACATCAACACTGCGGTAGGGTCTGAAGCCGGCAGCGACAACAGAAACTCCAAGGCCTCCTTATCCGCATTATGCTCCGTGGCCTCAAAATATTCCTTCATCGCATCCTCGCGATAAAAAGTGGGCAGGCGCTTCTCCTCCTTGGGTCTTTTCACCAGCCGGACCGGATTGGAGGCCAGATCCCCGCGCTTTATCAGGAACTTGCAGTAGCCGCTCAGCACGCTCATGTGCAGCCCGACGGTGCGGGCGCTCTCTTTCTTGGTATCCAGCAGATGAACCTCGTAGTTGCGAATCCCGGTTGCGGTCAGCGCCTCTCCCGACCCCTCGAACTCCTTCAACACCTCCTCATACAACTCCAGCGTGCGCTGAGAATATCTCCGCACACCACGCAGGTAGTCGATATATTCTTTGATAAGCACGGCAAAAGCTACTTGACTTCCACCAGACCGAACTCGGGAGCCTTCTTGCGCATCAGGGCATCAGCCTCTTCGAAATTGTTGCCTATTTCCCCTTCGAGAATGGCCTCTTTAACGATTTCTTTGAGCTGGCCGATGGTGTTGCAGGGCTCGATCCCGTAGACTTGCATGATATAATCTCCCGTAATGGGATTCTTGAAGTTGCGAAGCGCATCCTTCTCTTCCACTTCCACCAGTTTCTGCTTCACCAGCTCGAAGTTGGCGCGCACTCGGGCAACCTTCACCGGATTCTTGGAGGTGATGTCCGCATTGCAGAGAGTCATCAGATCGTCGATATCATCCCCGGCGTCGAAAAGCAGCCTGCGCACTGCAGAATCCGTCACTTCTTCATCTACCAGCGCAATCGGCCTCATGTGCAGCCAGACCAGCTTCTTTACATATTTCAACTTGTCATCCAGCGGCAGTTTAAGTGCCCCGAATATGCGGGGGACCATCTTGGAACCGGCCACATCGTGCCCGTGGAAGGTCCAGCCCAGGCGAGGGTCGTACTTCTTCACCACCACCTTGCCCACGTCGTGCAGGAGAGCAGCCCAGCGCAGCCAGAGATTGTCCGACATGGCAGCCACATTGTCCAGCACCGCCAGGGTGTGGGCGAAGATATCCTTATGCCCGCGTCCGTCTATGGTTTCAACGCCCTTGAGCGCTGATATCCAGGGGAGGATACCTTCCAGCAGCCCGGCCTCATCCATCAGTTCGAACGCCATCGAAGGCCGCTGGCAAAGCAGCATCTTGTTGAGTTCCTCCGCTATCCTCTCCTTCGAAAGAATCTCCATCCGCGGAGCCATCCTGCGCATGGATTCGATGGATTCCGGCACGATGCTGAAGGTGAGGTCCGGCGTGCTGAGTTTGGTGGCGAAGCGCACTGCCCGCAGCATGCGGAGGGGATCGTCGGAGTAGGTGGTGTCCGGGTCCAGCGGGGTGCGGATGATGCCTGCGGCGAGGTCCCTGATGCCTCCGAAGGGATCTACCAGCGAGCCGAAGTCCTCTTCCTGAAGGGAGAAGGCCATGGCGTTGATGGTGAAGTCCCGGCGCAACTGATCATCCTCGAGCGTGCCGTTTTCCACTATGGGATTGCGGGATTCGCGGCGGTAGGATTCCTTGCGGGCTCCCACGAATTCTACCTCATCTCCTTCGAAATGCAGCATCGCGGTGCCGAAGTTCTTGAAGTATGATACGTACTGCCCGGTTTTCTCGCCGACGGCCTGCGCGAAGTCGATGCCGCTGCCTTCCACCACTATGTCGATGTCGTTGCAGGGACGGCCGAGGAAGCAATCGCGCACGTATCCGCCGATGGCGAATGCGCGCACTCCTCTCTCGCGGGCGACCTCGCTCACGATACGGAATATCTTCTTTTGGACGTATTGCGCTGTTACAGTAGGCATGACTTGCTCATTTCCAGGTATTTGGGGAAGTATTTCATGGGTGTGAACCCGGCCTCGCCCCTCCTATATACATATGTTTCTTTCCCGTTGGTCAGGAAGATATATTTCACATTTTGAACGGCCGAATACCGGAGCGCCTGCTCGGCCACCACCTCGCTGAGGTTCACCTCCGGCCGCTTGCATTCCACTATCGCCAGGGGCTCGCCTTTGCCATAGTACACCACGATATCTGCGCGCCAGCTCTTCTGCCCATACTTCATCGGCACTTCGCTCATCATCAGCCAGGCGGGAATCAGGGCTTTGTCTGACAGCTGGCCGATGAACCACTGCCGCACCCTTTCTTCGGGCGTGGCGGCCACCCATTTGCGGCGGAGCGGGTCATAGTATTTCTCGGTCTCAGGCATTCAGGATCTTGGCGGTAAGTTCAATAAGCAGCTGGTCCGGGGCGAGCGTGGCGCCATCCCCACCCTTTCCCAGATAGTCGAACTCGCATAGCATGGAGATGACCTTCATTGTGGAGGGGATGGGGTAGTTGCGCACGGCGGCGTCGTATTCCCGGAGGAAGTAGGGGTTGACTCCGAGGATGGAGGCGCGCTCCTGCTGGTCCATGCGCGGGTTCTTCTGCAGGGCGGCCTCGTATTTGAGGATGCGGTAGAAGTGCGTGTAGAGGGCGCTGACTGCCATCGGCATGGCGAATTTCGCGGCTGTGCCGATGTGGGTGGCGATCTTCAGGGCCTTTGCGGAGTTCTTGAGCGAGAGTTCGCGGGTGAGCTCGAAGACACTGAACTGCCGGGAGATGCCCACGTTCTTTTCCACATCCTCCACCTTCACCTCCTTGCAGCCTTCCGGCAGATTTCGGAGGAGTTTCTCCGTCTCCGCCACTATCACGGAAAGGTCGGTGCCGGCGGATTCCCCGAGGAGGGCGGCGGCCTGCGGTTCTATCCTCAGACCGCGAGCGGAGTAGTAGGAGGATATCCACGTGCCGATTTCATAGTCCCGGATGGCGGGGGAGTCCACCACTATGCCGTTCTTCTGCACGGCCTTGTAGAGGGATTTGCGCTTGTCGGCGGATGCCTTGTGCATCAGCAGCACCAGGACGGTGGTGTCCAGGGGTTCGGCGCAATAAATGGCTAGATCCTCCAATCCCTTCATCTGCTGAGCCTCCTTCACCACCACAAGCTGCCTTTCCGCCATCATGGGGAAGCGGCGGGCACTGGTGATTATCTGGGAAGCGGTCACATCGGACCCGTAGCAGATGGTCTCGTTGAAGTCTTTCTCGTAGTCCTGCAGGCAGTTATCCACTATCGCCTGGCAGACGAGTTCGGGGTAGTATGGCTCATCCCCCATCAGCAGATATACAGGGGCAAATACGCCGTTGCGGACATCCGAAATGATGTCATTGCAAACTTGTGCTATATTTACTCCGCCCTTGGCCATATCTGCACAAAAATACAAAAAATAATGATTACATTTGTGGGTTAAGTAAAAACACAATTCAATGGCAATTATCGAATGCAGAGAAGTCTGCAAATCTTTCGGGCAGAAGGTGGCTTTGGACCACGTCAGCCTCGAAATCCCCGAAGGGGGAATCTATGGCCTGCTCGGCCCCAACGGCGCGGGCAAGACCACTCTGATACGTATTATCAATAGAATAACCATCCCTAACGGAGGTGAAATTCTCTTCAAAGGCAAGCCCATCACTCAGGAAGATGTCGAGAAGATCGGCTATATGCCTGAGGAGCGCGGTCTCTATCGCAAGATGAAGGTAGGGGACCAGGCGATGTATCTCGCCCAACTCAAGGGAATGAGCGCATCCGCCGCCCAGAAGGCCCTGAAGGAGTGGTTCATCCGCTTCGGCATCCAGGACTGGTGGGGAAAGAAGGTGGAGGACCTCTCCAAGGGTATGGCTCAGAAGCTCCAGTTTATCACCACTGTGGTGCATAAGCCCTCGCTGATGATACTGGACGAGCCTTTCAGCGGCTTCGATCCGGTGAACGCCGACATTATCCGTAAAGAGATCCTCCGTCTGAAGGAGGAGGGCGCCACCATAATCCTCTCCACCCATAACATGGAGAGCGTCGAGGAGCTCTGCGACAACATCGCCCTCATCAACAAGAGCAAGCTCGTGATCACCGGCGGAGTGGACCATATCCGCCGCGAATACGGCAATAACAACATCGAAATCGAGTACACCGATGCGGACGGACGCCACACCGAGGTGGTCTCCCGCGAGAAGGCCGGCAACGACGTGCTCCAGTCGTTTATCGACAGGGGCGTGACCGTCAATTCCTACAAGGAGCTGATGCCGAGGATGAACGATATCTTTATCAAACTGGTAACCGGAGAGGAGGCCGGAGAAAAATGAATCTGCAGAAAACAGGTATAGTCATTACCCGGGAATACCTTAACAAGGTAAAGAAAAAGAGTTTCCTCATCACCACCTTCGTGGTGCCCATCCTCTTTGCGGCGCTGTGCATTCTCCCCTCGGTTCTCATGATGAACATTAAGGAGAAGAGCCAGAAAGTGGCCGTGGTGGATTACTCGGGCATTGTGATGCCTTATTTTGAAAACAACGAATCCGCCGAATTCACAGACTGCAGCGGAGAGGACCCGGCCGTGCTGAAGGATCAGCTGAAGGACAGAGGATTCGATGTGCTGGTGGTGGTCTCCCAGCTGGATTCTGCCAAGAGCGTGAGCGTGCAGACCTACAGCAAGAAACCTGCGGGCGTGGATTTCAGCGAAAACCTGCGCAGCAAGGCCAACAAGGCCGTGGAGCAATACAGGATAAGCACTTATAACATCAGCGGGCTCGACCAGATAATGCAGGATGTGAAGGCCAACGTGAAGGTCAGCGAGTTCACAATGGACGAGAGCGGCAATGCCACTGTGTCCGAATCCGGCATCTACATGATCATTTCCATGATCCTGGGCATGATGATCTACATGTTCATCGCGATGTTCGGAGCTTCGGTGATGTCGTCCGTGATCGAAGAAAAGAGCTCCCGCGTGGTAGAGGTGCTGGTTTCCAGCGTCAAGGCCACCGAACTTATGTTCGGCAAGATCATTGGCATAGCCCTGGTTGCCCTCACGCAGTTCCTGCTCTGGATAATCCTGACCCTGGTGCTGGTGCTCGGCGCAAGCGCCATCTTCGGCTTCGGCAACATGATTTCATCTCCCGACATGATGGATATGGCATCCGGCATGGGCGGGGCGGACATGATGGCGGTGGCGCAGAACAGCGAGCTGTCCGTGATTATGACAACCCTCTCCCACATCCCGTGGGTGACCCTGATTGTCAGTTTCCTGGTATTCTTCGTGCTCGGTTACCTGCTCTATGCATCCATGTATGCAGCCATCGGTTCCGCAGTGGAGAACGAGGCTGACACTCAGCAGCTTCAGCTGCCTGTCACCATTCCGCTGATGCTCGGTTTCTTTATCGTGTTCTTTGCATTCAAGAACCCGGAGAGTTCCGTAGTGTTCTGGGGTTCGATGATTCCTTTCACTTCGCCGATCGTGATGATAGCCCGCATTCCTTATGGCGTGCCGATGTGGGAACTCATCGTATCCATAGTGCTGCTGCTCGTGACCTTCATACTGATGGCCTGGGCGTCCGCCAAGATTTACAAAGCCGGCATCCTCATGTTCGGCAAGAAATCCAACTGGAGTGATCTTTGGAAATGGTTAAAGCAAAAATAATTCTGGCATTCGCAGGGCTTGCTCTGCTTTGCTCCTGCTCTCATTCCTTTAAATGGGAAGCATTCAAGATCGACGGCCACCGCACGGGTGTGACGGTGCCTACCGCCACCAATATCGCCGAGGCTATCGGCGTGGTTGAGGATAGTATCTACACTGCCCCCAACGGTAAGGTGTTTAAAGGCGGCTCCACCCCCGAGGTGGCACAGCTGCTGCTGGATGTCCAGCCGGCGATGGCGCGCCTGAAGGAGGTCGTGGCCTATGCCCCGGAGGCGATGGTAAAGCATAAGCCGGAGGATCCTCTCTGCAACTTTATTGTGGACAGGCTCTTTGCAAATATGTCTGCCCTTGCGGCTCCTACCGGCCGCAAGATAGATATGGCCTTCACCAACCGCGGCGGAATCCGCCAGGATATCCCTCAGGGAGATGTGCTCCTCGATGATATCGTGTCCATGCTTCCTTTCGATAACTATCTCTGCTATGTAAAACTTGAGGGAAGGGATATCAGGGCTATCCTGGAGTTTATGGCAGAAAACGGTATTCAGGCCATTTCCGGAGCCAAGGTTGTCATCAAGGATAGGAAGCTGGTTTCGGCCGAAATCGGTGGAAAGCCTCTGGATGATGACAAACTTTATGGGGTTGCCACCATCGACTTCCTGCTGGATGGCGGAGACGGCTACAAATTCGCCCGTAACGCAAAGGATTATATGCTTACCGATGTCCGCATCGGAGATGCCGTGCTTGCTGATATCCGGAAACTGACTGCGGAGGGCAAGGAACTCAAGTATTTCACTGACGGACGTATAGTTAGGGAGAAATGAAAAAGCTTTTGATGATTCTGGCGGTCTGCTTCGCGGCAGCTGCCTGCCAGCCGAGGCTGGTCATTATACATACCAACGATACTCACAGCCATTTCGATCCCGTCCGCGGGGGAGAAAGGGATGGTCTTGGAGGGATTATCGAGCGCGCCGCCTTCGTGGACAGCATCCGTTCCGTTTATCCTCCCGAAAAGGTCCTGATGGTTCATGCCGGGGACTTCAACCAGGGCACGTCATATCACAGCGAGCTCGGCGGTTCGCTCGAGCCCAAGATGATCAATGCCATGGGTTACGACTGCATCACTCTGGGCAATCATGAACTGGATGAAGGCATCGAGAGCCTGGCAGCGCGCCTGAGCGTTGTCAAGTGCCCGGTGGTGTGTGCTAACTGCAAATTCCCGGACATTCTCCAACAGTACATTACTCCCACTACCATTATAGAAAGGGGTGGAATGCGTATTGGCATCATCGGCATGGAAGCGGATATCGCCACCATGGTGGCTGCTCCCACTGCCCAGCGTATCCAGCAACTGGACAATGTCGAGGTGGTGAATGAATGGGCGGAGCATCTCCGCAAGGAAGATAAGTGCGATTTCGTCATCCTCCTGAGCCACCTTGGCTATCAGGAAGACCAGGACCTAGTGCCTCTGACCAAGGGCCTGAATCTCATTATCGGCGGCCACAGCCATACTTTCGTGGATGATATCATCTACGTAAAGGATGCACGTGGAAAGAAAATCCCCATCATCACTGACGGATGCTGGGGACTTCAGATGGGTCTGATAAAGATCAGGTAAGATTACATCTCGAGGAATATTCCTACAGATACGAGATCATATACCAACGCACTGCCCGGAATAACCGTTCCCGGGCAGTATCGTACATAGAGCCCGAGATCGTCGTAAAGGACTGAGCAGAAATAACTTAAGCGGAAGTTCTCGATCTGTCCGCCATTGAGGATGTCGGTTTTTTTCTTGCCGTTGTCGTCCCTATACTTGTTCTTGATTTTGCAATAGCGGTCGAAGTCGTATGTGGCATCGGCGCCGAACTTGAGGCCGACTTTGCCTAAGTTGAGAGTAAGTGCCGCCGGCGCGCTTACGCCAAATGCGCAGATCTTGGATTTGATGCGGTTCGGAGTGGGGGCGGTAGAAAGGGTATACTGCCCGTCAGTACCGATCTCATACATCTTTCCCTTGGCGATGAATCTGTCCCACTTGATATCCATTCCTGCGGTTAAGTTGAACCATTTCACGGGCTCGAGTTTGAATTGGATAATGCTCAGCCCGACTTCGTGGGATTTTCCACCGGGGAATAAATCTTCAGAGACGATATGGTATCCAACATAAAGGTGGCTGAGGGCAGCATCTACGGAAAAAACTTCATCCGGTCTGCTGCTCCCCTTAGATTCTTTGATCTCGCCCGCCATATTCTCTATCTCGGTGAGGCGGTCCTTCGCTGACTTCTGCCCTTCCTGTGCAAATGCATTTGCAGCGAGTATGCACAGCGCGATGCTGATAATTATTCTTTTCATTATCAATTCTTTAGAAACTTAGCATAATTCCTATGCTACTATAATTTTTGCTAAGGTAAACTTTGTCTTTATCATTTCTATCCCGGGAGTTCCCGATGTCGGTGAGGAGGTTTTCCGGGAAATATTTGAAGAAAATCCCTACAGATCCCATAGATACAGAGGCAATATAGTTAATGGCGAATTCATCCACTGTCGCCCAGTTTTTTGTCACCTTTTTACCCTTGAAGTCTGGTTCGGCTATAATGGTCCCCGGACGGTTGAAACTGAATTCGCAACCACCGCGGAGAGTAAGCGGGAATGCTCCGCGCTTGTTGAAAGTCATCCCCAGGGTTAGAGGGACAGCATATGACAATACCCTGACCTTGCTATTTGGAAAGAGATTCTCCACAGGATCTCTAAACCGTACACGGCCAGGCTCATTGTCGTCAGCTTCAAGAAGACAATCATCATTCGCGGCAATCGTGGTCGATTTGATATCGAAGCCTGTCTGGATTGATAAACTTTCGCTCATGTTCAATGTCAAACTGAGCACGTTCACGAACCACTCATGCGATGCACCGAAGTCCTCCGTGAAAGCGGTGTCCAGATGCAACTCGCCGAAACCTATATATGCGAGAGGATTCAGCACCAGGCTATTATTCTTCGTTTCGAAAGACTTGAAATCCTTGAACTGGTCGTACTTCTCCAATATTGTTGAAAGCTTGCTTTTGGAGGCCACTGTCGTTTCGTCACTTTCTGTCTGGGAGAAGGAAGGTGCCGATGCGATAATCAGAAGCGAGAGGACTAAAAATAACCTTTTCATTGTGCGAGGGATTTAATAGTCTCTTCGGGGATGAATGGGAGGATAGCCATGGCCTTGAAGCCGGGCTCGGTGAGGGTTCTTACCAGAGGATTGTCTTTTTTGCCGGAGTCGCCGTCTTTCATCTGCTTGAAGATGGATTTGTCCTCGGGGATGGGCTGGATGCGGTATTTCTTCAACTCAACTTTCTCCGCGGTGTATTTGATGGCGTCCAGAAGCGTGCCCTTTTCATCGGCGAGTTTGATGTCGATGGCATCCTTTCCGGACCAGACGCGGCCTTGTGCAATGGAATCGACATATTCCTTGGTGATGGAGCGGCCTTGCGCAACAACGCCCACGAAGTCGTCGTAGATGCCCTCTATCTCCTTCTGATACCATTCCTGCTCTTCCTCTGTCAGAGGCTGCATGCTGGAACCCATGGCGCTGTGCTTGTTGGTGCCGATGACTACGGGATTCACCTTGAGGTTCTTCTTGATGGCGCGGCCGTATGAAGGCACCATGCCAAAGACACCGATGGAGCCGGTGAGGGTGGTGTTATCTACGAAGATCTTTTCGCATCCTGCAGAGATGAGGTATCCGCCGGAGGCTGCATAAGAGCCATAGCTGGCGATAACGGGTTTATACTGCTGCAGGAGCTCGATCTCGCGGCGTATCATATCTGCGGCCACAACTTCTCCGCCGGGGGAGTTCACGCGGAATACCACTGCCTTGACGGTGGAGTCCTTGCGGACCTTTGCGATGGTATTGGAGAGCTTTTCTCCCACAACCTCGCTGCCGCTGCGGGAAATCTCGCCATCTGCATAGATAACCGCTATCTTTTTGTCGGAGGGGCCTTTCTTGACTTTCTTGATGTAGTCGGTAATCTGGACCACCTTTACTTCTTCGGCCTTGGTCTTGCCGAAGAGATTGCAGAGGTACTTCTCCATCTCGTCCCTGTACTTGAGGCCGTCGATCAGGCCTTTGTCCAGCCAGGTATCGGCGGTGCTGAGTTCGAGATTGTCAATCCAGCCTACAAGATCCTCAGCCTTTATGCCGCGGGATTCTGCAATCTCGGCAAGCATGGAATTCCAGAGGGAGTTGAAAAGAACCTCGTATTGCTCGCGGTTCTCGGGGCTGATGTCGTTGCGGATATACATCTCGCCGGCTGATTTATACTTGCCGTGGCGGATGAGCTGGACATCCACTCCAAGTGCGTCCAGGCCGTCTTTCAGGAAGAACTGAGTGGTTGCGAGGCCGGTGAGTGCGCCACTTCCCTTGGGATAGAGGAACACCCGGTCGGCTACCGAAGCGATGTAATAAGAGGCGTTGCTGAAGCCGGCACCATATGCCACCACAGGCTTGCCCTTGGCGCTGAAACGCTTCAGATATTCACGGATTTCTTCCATCCCGGCCATGCTGGCGGAGAAATGATCCGTATTCATATAGATCATTGCGATCGCATCGTCGTCGGCCGCTTCTTCGAGGGCTCTTTCGAAGCCAAGCAGAGAAACTGACGAACCCACGTTCAATCCGCTCAGGGAGATGCTGAAGCTGCTCCCTCCACGCTCTGCGACAACGTCCTTAAGATCGATTTTCAGGATCTTACCCTTCAGGAAGTTTGTGTCTGCACCACTTAATGTGGAAATGGCCATGAAGACCGTGCAGACAGCGATAATTAATCTTCTCATATTTGATATTTACCAGTTTGCTACTATGCTGTACGGGATTCCGTTCAATACTTCCGTCTTTCCGGAATACACAAAATACCTGCCAAGATTATGCTCGGTATCGATGTATTTTTCGGTAGCCGTGACCGTGGTCGCGCAACGCACTGTGACATACCACAATCCTTTTTCCAATTTCTTGGTGGTGATAGTCTGGTTGGCTCCGGCGGCGGTGGATTTGTAGTCGGGGTCGTTCTCCGGGAACGCAAAATTGTCTTTCTTGAGATAGAGCTCGAGGTCGCAGTCGGCAGAGCTCTGCAGCGACAGGGTGAGCGATGATACATCCTTCCCCAGCCAGATCACGAAATGATGGCACTGCTTATCCCCGATAACGGAATACTGGGGGAGATTCTCGTCCGTCTTGTGAGTCATGGGGATCATGTCTCCGTTGCGGAGGATGCCCTTGACCTTGGCGATGCCGCTGCCATCCCAGGCATATGCGAACATGGATGCGGTCATGTTGAGGATGTCTCCGGAGGGAGCATCTTCGGGATGCGATCCGGTCACCACCAGACGCCCGGAAGTAGGAGCGGCTTTGTATGCCCAGATGCCAGGCTGGTCGTAGAAACCGGCCTTGGAGGAATTCTTCCCCTTTTCGTTCTTGAACAGGGCGATGATTTCGGTTCCTTCCGGAGCTCTGTTTACATCCATATATCCGCCGCCGTTATGCCTGGCGCCCGTGACAAGAACCCCTTTAATCGGACCGTAATACTCGCTGAAGGTGTTAGAAACAATCTCCAGATCTATGCTGGAGTTGCCAACACCCGTGCCTCTCATGTTGCCGTCTTTCCATATATTATAGTAATTGTTAAGACTGCCGCTGGCATATTGGCCGGCAAGGTATGCACCTGCGCATGAGCCCACATAAGAGCCGCCGTTGGTGTAGAAAGTGTTCACGTTGGTGCGTCCGGAGAAACCCATGGTTTTTCCGTGAGATCCGGAGTGGCCGCCGAAGCTGTAGAACAGGCGGAATCGGGGTTCTCCGTCCGGATACAACAGCACTCCGTTAGAATCCTGATTGGTGCCGCAGATAATGGTTGTCTGAAGAGCTTTGTCGGATTCGGTGTAGCCATCGCCCACATCATCGAGGGTGGCCAGGAAATACTCGGCATTCTTGATTCCGGCCTTTGCGAGGGCGTAGGGGAGTTTGCCGTTGATGACCACTCCGTTTTCCTTGATGCCGGGGTTGAGTTCGCATCCGCCGTCCAGGAAGATGTCTTTATAATAAGCCGTGTTCACCACGTCGGTGCGGACGAGTGCGAGGATATCGGCGTCGCTGAGTTCTTCTTCGGTTTCGCCTCCGGTTTTTCCGTTGTCATCTTTGACACAGGAGACCGTCGCCACCATAAAAATGGCGGCAAGAATGGCGAGGTGGTGGCGCGTGTGTTTCATGATTCAACAAAGATAGAAAAATATGGATAATTATTGTTGTGCTATCAAAATATTTACTATCTTTGCAGTCCCAAATTCTGGATGTAGCGCAGTTGGTAGCGCACCTGGTTAGGGACCAGGAGGTCGCTGGTTCAAGTCCAGTCATCCAGACCAAAAGCAGGCTTCGGCCTGCTTTTTTGGTCTGGATGACTGTTGTTTACCGCCTTTTCTGCCTGATGGCACCGTACCAGACTTCAGGGGCGAAGGGAGAGAGGATAAGGGGAACGAAGGGCAAGACAATCCGTAGCCACAATGGCAGACCGCCGGGAATGCATAGCAGCAAAATCAAGGCTATCAGCCCCAGCAGTAACCAGATAATGGGATTGATCAGGTAGCAAGCCACATAGCGTATCGAATTCAGGAACGCCTTGTCTGCAATCTTGTTCTTGAAGATATTGAACACCCCGATTCCCGGCAGCAACAACAATCCTGCGAAAGGAACTATGGGCAGACGCAAGATCTTGACTAAACGGGTGTCCCGGGCAAACTTGTCTCTGCGATGCCTGGTAATCAAAGCCTGCATCTTCTCCGTCAGTTTCTGGAGGAGTTTTCTCGAATGCTTCCGCTCCCCGCTTTCTTCATCTGTTTCCTGAAGGTCATCATCTTCAGGTGTCCAGACCGGCATAGGCTCTCCAATGTTGATTTTCAAATTTGTCCGGAAATCGGTATAATCCTCATACACCAAACCTACCGGCACTATGACCACCGGCTTGTCGACATCTTCCGCAGCTTTGAGTGCGATTCGTGCAATACCTTTACGCAGGGGCAGCAGACCCGGTTCCTGACTGTGGCGCCCTTCCGGGAAGATGCAGAAGGGGAGACCCGACTTCAAGGTCTGGACTGCAGTCTGGAATGTCGCGTCGTTGCCGGAGAGGCTGTCTGCACCGTCGCGGATGCGGTAAATCGGCATTATCTTCAGAAAATTGAGTGCCCTGGCAAGTGCCGGCTTCTTGAAGAGATCCGCCCTGGCAGCGAAAACCACGGGTGTTTTTTGTGCCGACAAGATAGCAAGAGCGTCCAGGAGGGTGTTCACGTGATTCGGGGAGAAAATGACCGCAGAGTCGGATGGGATATTGTCCAGACCGATATAGCTCACGCTGTGGAACATCCTACGGAATGACCACCTTACGTAACGCACCAGAACATTGTAGGCGCGGTTATTTTCATAAACCGGGCGCATCAGCTCAGCAATCCGCAAATTAATACTCCAAGATAATTGCCCACCGCATAACCTACGATACCGATACTCAGGCCGGGCATCAGCACGCGGCTGTTACGCATGGATGCGGCGATCATAGGCACGAAGGGCGGGGAATTGATATAGGTGACTGATGCTATCACGGCAGTATCTGCATCCACCTTGAAGAATTTGGCGGAAAGCAACTGCAGAGAGAGCGAGATGATCTCCATGAAGAAGAGGAATCCTATGATCCAGAATGCTCCGGTGAAGTCCAGGGTGCGCACATCTGCCATGGAGGCGACCACGAGGGAGAAGATGTAGATGAAATACATTCCCATATCGTAGCCGTATTCCAACTTGTGCACGGGCTTCCAGAAGGATACCAGTATGCCGAGGGTGGTGATGGCGAGGATGAAGAACATCATGAAGGTGCCGGGCAGCAACTTGGAAAGGCCGATAGCGAATCCTGCGGCCAATGCGACCACCACCAGGGTGATGCCCAGGTTCTTCAATGCATGGCTCATTCCGTGCTTGGTAAAGATGCCATTGTAGGGATTCTTTTCTTCGCCGGCGGCCTTGACCGCATTCTCGTCATAGTGATCCAGAGTCTTGACAGGCAGCCACCTGCGCGCGAGTTTAATACCGATAGCCATGATGAACACCAGATAGGTGAATGAAACCATCATGTCGTAGGTGTTGAGCAGCGCGTACTGCTGTCCGTCCACATCCAGCATCTTGCTGACGGCCGCCATGTTCACGGTGCCGCCGGTGAGGCAGGCGGTGTACATACCTGCAACCTGAGGTCCGTTGGGGATGTGTGGGCCGAAGATGGGATATCCGGCCACGATCGCAACAATCACGGCAACCAGGCCGGTGATCATGGCAATCAGCTGGTCGCGGGTTTCACTCTTGCGGAAAGTGAAGCTGAAGAGCATCAGCGGGATGGCAAGAGGAATCATCGCGTTGGAAAGCGCATTCTGCACGGTGGCAAGTTCTTTTCCTGCGGGAAGAACACCGATATTGGCCAGAATGGCGCCTAGGAAATAGAGCATCAGGATAGGACCTATCTTTCCTATCCACTTTACCTTGCGGCATAGCCACAGCACTCCGGCCGGGACGACGCAGTAGGCAATCAGGAGAATTGCAAAAATAAAGTAATTCATATATTAAAAACTATACTTTTCGATTAGTTTGCGGGAGAGTTCAACAGGGTCCTGAGCCTGCTGGTAGTCGATCTTGGTGACAGTGGGTTCTGCCCATCTGACCTCATGATAGCGGATTCTCTCGTTGAAGTTGTTCTCTCCGCCAAGACGCCCGTCCTGTATGCCGGCGATTATCTCGTCGCAGAACAGCATCCAGCGCGGTTTATAGTAGCTTCTGACCAGCCCGGCCCATTGCCTGTTGGCATAATCTACAAGGCTGACGCTGTTTCCCCAGGTGGAGACAATCGTACGTGCACTGCGCTCGTAGTAATCCTTCTCTTCCGCTGTCTTGCCCCAGCTGCGGGCTGCCTCGTTCCATTCCTGCAGGTTGAATTCAGGCACGCATGCGAGCAGGGCGTCGCAGTCGTCGAAAACCTGGCTCATCTCTGCCTTGATGGCCTTGGCCATTTCCAGGTCCTGAGTGTTCCAGGCCACTTCCAGGCTGTCTTTCAGGATATCGAAATAATCTCCCAAAGCCTGACGGCCGAGATTAACAAGGTCGTACTTGTATTCGTAGCGGTCGGAATCTATCTCGAGCATCTTTTTCCAGGCATAATCCATGATCGGGGTGCGCCCCTTGATGTCCGGATACTTCACGGTCCATTTCCACCAGTGCCCGAACTTGGGATGTCCGTTCATGGACACTCCGGAGCCGGTGTACTGAGGTGCGATGTTCATGATGAGGTCGTGCCAGAGTTCGCGGGCTGCGGCATCTTCGCGGCCGATATGGCGGTCGGCAAGTTTATCTATCCACTCATCCGGCGTCTGAGGGTAATTCCAGGCGCGGCTGAGCACGAATTCATAATAATAAGGATTGGTGCCGAAGCCCTCCAGAGTGGATCCCACGCCCTTCATGTTGGCTCCGCCGTCGCGGAAGGTTTCTTCGTAGAATGGGATTAGGGTGGGGAAGTTGCCGTTGAAGAGGGTATTGCCGCCGAAGTTCAGCAGGGCGCAAGCTATATAGGGATGCCCGTAGAAGCGCTCGGTGAGTTTCCATCCGAGAACCCAGTCTACGTGGTAATCCAGCATTATGAGTTTCTCCGTAGGGACGGTGCCGAGGAAGGCTTCCATCAGCTCCGGCGTCCAATGCTTGCGGTCGTTGATGAGGAACCATCCCATCTGCAGCCATATCGCCTCGGGATCAGCGGCCTCCAGAGAACCGTAGAATGCCTTGCCCATGGCGGAGAGAGTTTCCACGTCCCAGGAGGGAGCATCCACTTCGTTGAAAGGATCCAGCCCGTAGATATGGTCGGTGCCGTAAAGGGCGGTCTGCTCTTCGATATAGACCTTCTGCACCTCCGCATAAAGGGGATCGGTGGGGGAGAGGAACCAGCAGCGGTACTGAGGGCCGAAGCCTCCCCAGTTGCTTACGTGGGTGATTTCCGCCTCCGGATGCATCTCCTTGAAGACGGCGGGTACACTACCGCTGAAGGAGTGGAGTACGGGAGTCATAGAGAGGGAACGCTCGCGCTCGAGAATCTTCTTCTGGAGTTCTGCCTGACGGTCGATCCAATCCTGCGGGAGGGGGCCCTGGAAGGAGTTGATATTCACCATCCTGTGCCAGGCGAGATGTGCGGGCCCGGTGAAGTGCGCGCGGATCTGCTCGTCGCTCATGCCAAAATGCCTCCACACGCGCTGCCAGACGGCTTCTTCTCCCGTTGTGGCGAGGGGCATATTCACTCCGTTCAGTGCCATCCAGTCTATGAAACGCTCCCACTCCTTCCATCCCCACCAGGGCATGGTATAGCCGAAGGTGCAGTAGTTGAGGTAGAAGCGGTAGGGCACTTTGGCACTGACGCTCACAGGCTCGGGAACCTCAGGCAGCACCTTGGGCATCTCCACCGGATGGGCGGCGTATTCCGAAACCGTGGTGAGGCAATAGTTGTTGAGGTAGTAGTTGAGGCCTACCGCCATGGTGCCGGCGTTGTTGGCAGCAATTACGATCTTCCCTTTTTCAGAAGAAAGGGTGAAGGTGTCAGAAGTGTCTGCCGGCACTTCCCGGAAAACGATTTTGCCGGCCTGGGCAGGGATGAGCCGCTTCGCAAGGGCTTGCGCGGCCTTTACGCTGTCAGGTTTTCCGGTACAGGCCGTCAGCATCGCGGAAAGTGCAATGACGACGGCGAGAAGGGTTCTGGTTCTCATAACACTGAGTTGTACACATCTAAAATCTTGGTTCCGTAGTTTTCTATAGCGAAATTTTCGATTGCGTATTTTTGTGCTTTTTCTGCGGTGGCCTTGGGGAAATTCTTCAGCACAAGTTTGAGGGCTTCTCCCGCCTCATGCACATCCTTGTAAAGATAACCCCGCCCGTCGGCGAAGAGGTCTGCGGAACCGCCTGACTTTCTGGCGATTACGGGGCATCCGCAGAACATGGCTTCCACTCCCACGCGGCCCATCCCTTCGAACTCGGTGCAGACCAAAACTGCCGCGGCCTTAGAGAGCAGGCCCCGGATATCCTCGGTGAAGGGGACGAATTCCAGATGGGAGAATATCCCTAGGCGGAGGGCGTAGTTCTGCAGGAAGAACTTGTAATCTTCATCTATACTTCCTATCATCTTGAGGGTGTAGCCTTTTTTGTTGACAGCTTCGAAGATCAGCATCGCTTCATCCGGCCGCTTCAGTCTGGAAATGGTGCCTGCGATGAAAGCCACGTATTTCTCTTTTTCCGGATAAATCACTGAATCCGCTGCCGAGCAGACGGCATCGGGGATGCAGTATGCTTTGGGATGGCTTTCTAGCCCGAGATGGGAAAACAGTCCGGGAGTGATGGCGATTACCGCGTCCGATCCGGCCAATTCTTTGTTCCAGTGCTTCCAGGAGGGGAATGGCGTGGTCTTCATCCCAAGATCCAAATACTCCCTTATATGCCAAACGTGAGGCACTCCCAGGGCTTTTGCGATCCGGATGCCTATATCCACTGCCCCGGAATTTCCATGAACCAGCTGAACGTCCGAGAACAATTTTTTTGCCTTGCGCACGCAGTCGCATTGAATCCAAGAGGTGGTGATCCAGTGGGGGATGAAACGCAGTGCCCGGACAGCCCCCTTGCTATGGAAGGTTGCTCTGCGGAAGGGGATGACCTTGCATTCATATCCTGCGCTACGGAACATCTCGCATGCGGGTCCATCCTCTCTGAAAAGGATGACAGGATCTACCTGCCCCTTCAGCGATTCCAGCATCGCCATCAGGGAGAGGGATGATCCGCCGACTGAACGGTCCTCGTTGGATATGTAGAGCACTTTCAGCATCTATTGCAAGGCTTCTATAATGTAGTTCATCGATTCTTTACGCAAGGCTTCGAGCCTGGCGTCCAGTTCATCGTAATTCAGTTGTGTATCTCCTGTCACCCCCAGAGTGCCCAGCAGCGACAGTATCCTGTCGTCCGCCGCTGTGCCGGTTCTGGCGAAATGGAATTCCTTATGGTAAAGCAGCGCGAGGGCGATAGCATGGAAGGATGTAGTCACCACGCAATCCGCTCCGCGTATCAAGCTGATGAATTCGGCGGGGCCGTATTTGTTGCTGCCTTCTCGATAGGGGCTTCGGGCGATGGAAATCACCTTGAGTCCGCGTTCTGCGGCGATGGAATTCGCCATCGAAAGCACCTTCGGATCGTCTATCGCCTCGTAAGTCACCACATAACCGTTTTCTTTGACGGGCTGGCGGATCTGGTCGAGGATGGATGTTCCGGCCAGCAGCACCGGGTCCAGATTGAGTACGGCGGGGATACCGCTTTCATCCATCCTGCGCTGCATAGTGGCCTCGCGCACTCCGATACGGTGGAAATTGTGCAGCAACGTGCGCATTTCCTTCTGCTCATCCTCCTGGGGAATGATATTGCCGTCGCTGGCGGCATAGGAGATATTCTTTGCTCCGGTGGCAAAAGGTGCGGCGGCGAAGAAAACAGGGTCGATTCCGCCGGTTATATTGCGGTTCCAGATCTGGTCGCTGCCATAAAATATCGCATCGAAACCATCCTGCCCGAAGGGAGTCAGCGCCATCTCGGAAACGAATCTTTCGAATTCCTTCTTGCGCCGGATGGCACCCGCCAGGCTGGCGGAAACCTTCAGCATGGTCATGGGATGCTTGAGATAGCTGTTCTTCCACAGGCGGTAGGGGGCTGTCAGATACTCCGGCCGATAGTCGATCACGGACACCTCGTGTCCGAGACTCTTGAGTACCTCGTAGAGGCACCTGCATTGCAGCACGGCTCCGTAGTTATCTGCGGCGTGGAATGTCAGAATCCCCGTTTTCATATATGTCGTTTGACTTTTTTGATAAACTGGTCTATGCGGTTGGAGCAGGAGTCCTGGCCGAATCGGCGCAAGGCTGCTGCATATCCTTTGCGAATATATGTATTTTCAAACGATTTTGCACGTTTATTGGGTACCGAAGGATGGAAAAGATTCGGTTGTTTTTCCGGAACAATGGGCGCATCCATGCGTACGCACTCGTCCGGGAAGGTTTCCGTAAAGGATTCTCCGGCCTTGCTGTGGACTATCAGCAGCGAACATCCGCGGTTGTCATCCGCAAAGCCGGGAAGTGTCTGCTCGACTCCCCAGCAATCTGCCATTGTGATATCCGAGGGTCGTGTGAGGGATGCGAACGGGCACGCGCTGCAGGACGGCCGCAGCATCAGATGGCGGTAGAACAGGAAGGTGTAGTCGCTGCTCACCTGTTTCTCGTTCCCGAAAAAGACGGTTTCGCGATGGTCATGCCAGCCGAGTGCTTTGTCCCGGAAGATTGCGGCTGTGACAGGCTTGCCTTTAGCATCCTCCTGATGCTTGATGAAATCTCTCCAGACTGCAGGAGAGGGGACTCCGTGGCAGATGATATCCGTCAGAAGCAGATTCTCGCGGTATTTTCCTGCGAGGGATGCTACGCCGGCGCATTGGCAGGGGGTGCCCGTAAAAAGGACTTTCCGGCCGGCTGCGAGATCCTCCAGCACCATCGCCGGCACGCCGCTCATATCGCTCTGCACATATTTGCTGAGGCGGAGGGGCTCCAGCCCGGATTCCTCCGTCACCCGGATATGGCGGACGCAGAAATCATCTCCCATCGCCGCGCCATAAACCACGCGCCCTTCCCAGATCGCCTTCCGCATCAAGGCAAAACCCAATCCTCCGCTCTGGCTCTTGTCCAGCAGGGCGGGGAAGCGGATGGCTTCGGTGCGCATCAGTTCATTCTTTCCCGCGGGCTTGAAGGCACAGACCGCATTGCATATGCCGCAGTCGGTGCAGAGTTTTTCATCTACCTCGGGGTATTTGAATCCCATCCCGTCCTCCGCCATCCTGATGGCCCGGTGCGGACAAGCATCGGCGCAGGCGCTGCATCCGCAGCATTGGCGGCGGTCGGTGAGATTTATCATTTATGGAGTATCTTATGATTGATGATGTCGCGTTCGTCGTGGTCCATTCCCAGGAACCATATGAGTATGCAGGAAACGATTTCGGTGGCGAGCATGGATATCAGCAGCGTGCCCCATCCCGCTTCCATTTTGCAGGCGATGATCCAGGGCACTATCAGTGCCAGCCCAGCTACAAGCAGCTCGCGGGCCAGGACTTCCTTCAGGAAGCGCCCTACGGGCAGCCCTATCATCTTCCGGAGCATATAGAGGCGGGCGAAAAGGCATAGAATGGCGATTCCTGCGGCAACATAGTAGATGGTTTCCGCCGGCGCTCCAGCCTTCAGCAAGATATAATCTATGGGCAAATTGAGCAGTTGCAGCCCGCCCACCAGCAGCTGATAGTCCCGGATGTTGCCGGTAGAGAGCATGGCGGTGACCATCGTGTAGGACACTGCCTCTATCATCAGATACACAAGTACCAGGCGGATGAAGAGCACAGTGTTCTCCGGCACCTTGCCTGCTCCCAGCCAGAGATCCGTGAGGAATCCTGCATTGAAGATTACCGGGTAGGCCACAAGCAGCAGGAGCCAGATGGAGAGGCGTGAGCCGCGGAAGATCAGCCGGAGCATGTACTCCCTGTCGCCGGCGGCGTAAGACTTGGTTATCTGGGGATTGATGGCAGTGGTGAAGCTGGTGACGAACTTCTGCACGGCGCCGTTCACCTGGTTGGTAAGGAACCACGCGGCGTTGGCCACAGGGCCGAAGAATGCGTTCAGGAGGAGGTTTCCACCGTGATCCCGGAGCACGCCGGAGCCTGCCCCGATGAAGTTCCATCCTGCAAAGGAGAACATCCGGCGGAAGATATCCTTATCGAACTGCCAGCTGCTGCGGGTCTCCTCGAAATGCCGCCTGCAGAACATGCCATAGGCGAAGCGTGTGAGTAGGCTGACCAGTGCCAGCATGGCTGCGTAGAAGATGAGGCGGTCGATGGGGGAGACCATGATCGCGAATGCTACTGCCAGTTTGCCGAGGCCCTCGAAAATGCTGATCCACGCAAATGCATCCATCCGCTCATGCGCGATGATATCCGCGTTGTAGGGGACGCTGATGAGCTGGATGACGAAGCTGAGTATGGTGAACTGCAGCACCCATTTTGCCGCGATTATCCTGTCCGGAGGCAGAACCATCTTGTTGGAGATGTACCATAAGCCGGCAGGTTCCGCCAGAATTATAACTATCGCTGCCAGCAGTATCTGGGTGGATACGGCAGTGGAAAACACCTTTCCCAGGTTGGATTCCTTGCTGCCCAGTTCGAAGGTTATGAAGCGGCTGATGGCTGCGGACATGCTTCCGGTGAGTATACTGAACATGGTCACGACGCCGGCCACGGCACTGTAGATGCCAAGTTCGCCCTCTCCCAGGACGCGTAGGATGACACGCGAGGTGAACAGCCCCACGGCCATCAGCAGGAACATGCGGAAATACAGAAGGACCGTGTTGCGGGCGATCCTTCTGCTGTTCTCCGATATGTTCCGCTCGGCCATTATTCTGGTTTATAAGAATCCTTCAGCGAGACGGTCTTGTTGAAAATGGGATTATCCGGAGTGCTGTCGGCATCCTTAACATAGTAGCCGGTGCGCTCGAACTGCACTGCAATGCCGGAAGCATCTTCTAGCAAAGCGGGCTCGGCGTATGCCTCGGCAACCACGAGAGATTCGGGGTTGAGGAAGTCTTTGTAGTCCTTGTCTTCCGGAACCTGGCTCATGTCGGCAAGGGTAAAGAGGCGGTCGTAGTTGCGCAGGGTGATTTCCTTTGCGAACTTCGTGCTGACCCAGTGGATGGTGCCCTTGACGGAACGCCATTCGCCATTACCCGGGCGGGTGGTAGGATCGTAGGTGCACTTCAGCTGGATGATGTTGCCTTCTGCATCCTTCACAACCTCTTCGCACTTGATGATATAGGTGTATTTCAGGCGCACTTCTCCGTCGGGTTTGAGGCGGAAGAACTTGTTGGGGGCATCCTCCATGAAGTCAGCGCGCTCAATGTAGAGTTCCTTCGTGAATGGAACCTTGCGGGTTGCGCCTTCGGGCTCAGCCGGGTTAAGGTGGCAGTCGAACCAGTCCACCTGGCCGTGGGGCTAGGTGGTGATGGTGAGCTTGACAGGATCCTGCACCACCATGTAGCGGTTTGCGCGGGCGTTGAGGTCCTGGCGGACGCACCATTCGAGAAGCTGGATATCCATCAGCTGATCCCGCTTGCTGACTCCTATCCTGTAGCAGAACATTTTGAGAGCCTCGGCGGTGTAGCCGCGGCGGCGCACTCCGCAGAGCGTAGGCATGCGGGGATCGTCCCATCCGGCCACCAGGCCTTTCTGCACCAGCTCCAGCAGCTTGCGCTTGCTCATGAGGGTGTAGGTTCGGTTCAGGCGGGCGAACTAGTACTGATGGCTGGGGAAGATGCCCAGGGTCTCTATGAACCAGTCGTAGAGCGGACGGTGCACGTCGAACTCGAGAGTGCAAATTGAGTGGGTGATATGCTCGATGGAGTCGCACTGGCCGTGGGTGTAGTCGTACATGGGGTAGATGCACCATTTGTCGCCCGTGCGATGGTGGGATGCGTGCTTGATGCGGTAGAGGATGGGATCGCGGAACATC
>JAGCUK010000021.1 GCA_017962925.1 Bacteroidales bacterium | reverse complement strand
TCACGGTTCATGTGACGGGTGATGGCCTGACGGGCAGCCTCAATCTGCTGAGCGGTGAGCCAGCAATTCTCGAGGTTCTTGAGACCGAAGGAGCCGAATGCGAGCTGATTGCCGCGCTGGGCCATGCCCTTCATGCGGTTCTTCTGTTCCCTTCTAAACTTTGTTCTCTTAGGTTGTAACATTTTACTGTTATTTTAAAAATTTAAAATTTTCTAGCCAAATCCTTGATAATCAGCGATTTACGCTATTACAGGGCGGATTTTTGGGATGCAAAGTTACAAAAAATTTCCTTACGCGCAAGGGATTTTGAAAAATATTTGCACATTTTCGACACGAAAACTTGATAGCCAACTTGTGATTTTTCAAGCACTTACAAATCCGGACAAAAAAATTTTTACTATCTTTGCGACCGTGAAAAAGATAGTGCTGTTTATACTGTGCATCCTGGTGTGCGCCCCGGCCTTCTCCCAGAAGAAGAGTAAGGAGCGTTACCCGATGTATTATTATGTTGATGAAAACGGAGATACCCTCTTCGTCGATCAAATAGATCCCGTGTGGTGCTTCCCCAAAGGAACCAAGCTCAAGAAAGGTGACTGGCGGAGGCAGTACAAGCTTGTCTATAACTTCAATAAAGTCTATCCCTACGCCCTTGCAGGCAAGAAAATGATGGCCCAGGTGGATAGCGTGATCGCCGCGGATGCAAGCAAACGCGGGGAGCGCAACGCCTACACCCGGGACGTAATGTTCGAGCTGTTCGATATCTTCGCCGGCGACATCAAGAACATGTCCATCTCGCAGGGCGTGGTGCTGATGCGTCTGGTGGACCGCGAATGCGGCATACCCCCCTTCGAGATCATCAAAGAATACCGCAGTTCATTCTCCGCAAACTTCTGGCAATTCATAGCCAAACTGTTCGGGCAGAACCTCAAAAAACGCTACGATCCCCAGGGTGAGGATGCAAAAATCGAGGAGCTGGTGCAGATCTGGAACAAGGGCCACTGGGACTCGTTCTACTACGCCATCTTCTTTGAACCTCCCAAGAAAACCGTGATCAAGCGCGACCGCCTCCGGAGCACGGTCAGATCCCGCGAAGAACGCCGCAAACGCAGCGAAGAAGACCTGATGCGAAAAGGCCTTAAAGAAGCGAGGGAAATATTGAAGGAGCAGGGAGATTAACCCTTGATTTCCAGAGACTTACCGTCCCAGACCGCATAATGGGGCGCAGTGTCCCCGATCCAGTCTTTCAAAACTATCAGACGGCCCCCGGAAGGCAGGGTCATATCCACCGCGTCGTGGAAGTGCCCGAAGATGCAATAATCCGCTTTTTTATCCAGGCAGAACTTGTACAGAGGCTCGGCTTCGCCCTTGAATTTGTAGCCTCCGTGCTTGCGGCGGTTGGAGTTGCTCCAGTCGGTGCCGAAGCGGTAGGCCAGCCAGGGATGAAGCTGGTTGAACAGCACCTGGCAGGTGCGGCTGTGGAAGATCTTCAACATCAGGCGATAGCCCCATTTGGCGCCGCCTAGGCCATCTCCATGACCCAGCAGGAAGGTCTTTCCATCTACCTCCAGCACTTGCGTCTGCTCCACCTTGCGGATCCCTAACTTCTCGAAAAGGGAATAGCACCAGATATCGTGGTTGCCGGGCATGAACACCACCTCTATCCCTTCGGACACCATCTGGATCAGCTCGCTGAGCACCCGCACTCCCTCACGGGGGATCACATCGCGGTACTCATACCAGAAGTCCCAGATATCCCCAAGCAGCCAGACGCTCTTGGTTTCGGGGTTACGCAGGCTGCGGAGCCACTGCACAAAACGCTCCTCGCGAGCCGCAGGGTCGCATGCATCCAGCCCGAGGTGGATATCCGCCACAAAATATATCTTCGTCCTTTCCATCTATGCGAAAATCAGAACCAGGGCGCCCACGATGGCGCAGTAAAGAGCGAACCAGCAGAGGCGGGCGCGGCGCACCAGCGCGATCATCACCTTGCAGGCGAAAAGCCCGGACACGAAGGCCGCCAGGAAACCCACCACCAGTGGCAGGGTGCCTATTGTAGATGCCGCCATATCGCCTCCTACCACATCCAGGAAGGCCTCTCCCAGAATGGGAATCAGCACCATCAGGAAGGAGAACTGGGCCATCACCTCACGCTTCACGCCGCAGATCAAACCCGTGGAAATGGTGGTGCCGGAGCGGGACAGCCCCGGGATCACGGCGCAGGCCTGTCCGAGGCCTACCACCAGCGCCTGCCAGAAGGATATGCCGTTGCGTGCGGGGTTCCCCGCCTGGGCTTTCTTGGATGCAAAATCGGAGAAGAACAGCAGCATAGCCGTCACTATCAGCGCCAGCCCTACCACCATCATCGACTGGAAGAGATCCTCAACGTAATCCTTGAAGAACATCCCCACCACGAACACGGGAATCATCGAAACCAAGATCTTCAGCACGTAGTCGGTCTCATCGTTCATCTTGAACTTGAACAGCCCCTGGAACAGCTTCAGTATCTCTTTCCGGAAGACCACGATGGTGCTCAGCACGGTGGCTGCATGCACCGCCACTTCGAATACCAGATCTCCGGACGCCTCAACTCCCAGCAACTCCCGGCCGATGGCCAGATGACCGCTGCTGCTGACCGGCAGAAATTCGGTAAGGCCCTGCACCAGGCCCAGGATCAATGCTTCAAGCCAACTCATTCCGCTTCCCTCCTCATTATGGCGATAATCACCACTACCACCCCGGCAACTATCACTATCGGGGCAGCCACCAGACGGCGGAAATCGAACATCGCATAATTGAACACCTGGGGATCTTTCACGCCGCCGCCGGTCATCAGAATGAACCCGGCGATCATCACGAGCACCCCGGCGAGCAGAAGTTTGAGGCCCTTGCGGGTTATGGCAGGTTTGTTATCCATTTTCTAGTAGTATAAAGAATCTTCGCTGGCGAGAGCGAGTTTGTTTACTGTAAAGAAGGTGGCGAGCACGCAGATCAGGATGCCGCAGGCCAGGATTATCCCGGCGACGGCGGCAAGGATGCCCGGAGTGAAGATGGCGGCGATCTGCGGGAAGGAGCGGCTGGCGAGATACAATCCTCCTGCCAGCACTCCGCAGGTAATCAGCCCGGACACCAGTCCCTGCACCACCGCAGAACCGATGAATGGACGGCGGATGAACGCGCGCGTGGCACCTACCAGGCGCATGGTGTGGATGGTGAAGCGCTTGGCGTAGAGGCTCAGGCGCACGGTATTCCCGATGAGGATGAAGGAGATGAATAGCAGCAGGGCGATGAACACTCCCAGCACCAGCGATATTCCCGAAAGGTTGCGGTTCAGGGCCTCCACCAGCGATTGCCGGCTCTCTACCTCGTCTATCTCGGGGATGGCCTGGAGCACCGGGATGATGCGCGCGAGGCTATCCGCGGAGACATAATCCGCCTTGAGCCCGACGTTGATGGAAACGGGGATGGGGGCTGTCTCGAAGACGGAGAGGAAATCCTCCCCCAGCATCTCCTTCAGTTCCTTTTCTCCCTGGGCTTTGCCGATGAGTTCGGTGCTGCGCACGAAGGGAAGAGAGTCTATGCGGGAGGCGCACGCGGCGGCCTGAGCCTCACTTACTCCGGTTCCGCAGAGCAGGGAAATCTGGATGTTTTCCTTGAAGTAATTGCTCACGCGGCCGGCGTTCAGAATCAGCGCCGAGGCCACTCCGATGAGGAGCAGTACCAGGCTGATGCTGATTACCGAGGAGATGTAAGCCCCGGTCAGCCGCCTTTTCATTTTTTTCTTTTCTCCCTTGGGCATAGTACTGGAAATTGGGTCAAATTTACGCGCAAGCCGAGAGAATTCCAAATTTTTTTCGTACCTTTGTTAAAATGTGAGCTTGCAGATATGGCTGAAACGATGAAAAAAGTCCTGTTCGTGAACTCGGAGATATATCCCTATCTCCCCGAGAGCGAGATGTCCATGGTGGGGCGCCAGCTCCCTCAGGGTATCCAGGAGCGCAAGAAGGAGATCCGCTCCTTCATGCCGCGTTTCGGCTGCATCAACGAGCGCAAAAACCAGCTTCACGAGGTCATCCGCCTCTCCGGAATCAACATCGTAATCGGGGATGTGGACCGTCCGCTGGTCATCAAGGTAGCATCCATCCCCGCCGCCCGCATCCAGGTTTACTTCATCGACAATGAAGATTACTTCCGCCGCAAGGCCGTCTATGCCGATGCCGACGGGCGCTTCTTCTCCGACAATGACGAGCGCGCGATCTTCTTCGCGAAGGGTGTGCTGGAGACGGTGAAGAAACTGCGCTGGGCTCCGGACATCATCCACTGCCAGGGCTGGATCTCCCATCTGGTGCCCGTCTATCTGAAGAAAGTCTTCCGGGACGATCCTATCTTCTCCAACAGCAAGGTGGTTCTCTCCCTCTATAATGATACCCCCGCCGCCTCGTTCCCGGCAGATTTCGCCGCGAAGGCGGTCACCGGTGGCATCAAGCCTGCGGACCTTCCCATCTCTCAGCAGCCCGATGGCATAAAACTTGCTGAAACGGCAGCGAAGTATTCGGACGGTATAATCCTCGCCTCCCCGGACCTGGACCCGAAGCTGGTCAAATATTGCAAGGCCCTGAAGGTCCCCGTGCTGCCCTACAAGGCAGGTTGTTTCGAGGACGGCAGCTACATCGACGAGTACGACGCCCTTTATGACAAGTTGTAGAAGATGAAATCACGTTGGTTCCTTGCCGCTGCGGCGACGTTCCTATGCTGCATCGGCTGTGTGTCGGTAGATAACGAATTAGGCGGAAGCTTCCTTCCCGTCAACCATACCTATAAAGTAGTCAGTCCCGCCCCCGTGGAGATTCCCGTGCAGATGAAGCTGGCAGACAGCCTGTCCGCCTATTCATCCACCCGCATCACCATAGGCGCGATCCGCAACGACGAGGAATTCGGGCTCAGCACCCGCAGCAGCTGCCTCACCCTGGTTCCCATGTACATGGGGTCCCTGGATTTCGGCACGAACCCTGTATTCCAGAGCTTCCATTTCACTGCCGTCGCAGACTCCAGTTCGGTGTGCGACCTCAACCAGCACAACATTCTCCAGAGCGTCTATGTTTATGAGCTCAGCGAGCAGCTGGACACCAACTACCGCACCTACTGCAAGACCGAGCCCGCACACGGCACCAAGCTGATCAGCACCACCATCCCGGTTATCGGCAACAAAGACTCTCTCAGCTTCAACTTCACCAAGGAATTTGCAGAGAGGTTCTTCACCATCACCGAGGAGGAGTCGAAGGATATCAACCTCTACACCAAGCGCTTCCCCGGCATCTACATCACCACCGGCAAGCCTGTGGACAGGGGCGGCCGCTTCAACATGTATCAGCTGCAGCTCCAGTACGACAGCGACCACGGCTACATCAAGGGCAGCGCGGCGGCACTCAAGTTCAATTCCACGTTCAAGATCGACGGGGAAGACGTGAAGAAGGATACCACCTGCTGGTTCTACTTCTCTGCAACCGACTTCTACGATATCGACTCCCTGCTCACCAACTCCGGCACCGGCAGCTTCCCTCAGTACTGCGCCAACATCACAGGAGACGCATCTGCAAGCAAGGTCGGCCCGGCAACGGACGTGATCTACATCGAGGGTGGCGGCGGAGTGAAGCCTGTCATCTCCGCAAAGGACATCAGGGCCAAGGCGGTGCAGATGATCTCCGCGAACGGGCACGATCCCAAGAAGGCGGTCATCAACAAAGCCACCATCACCCTGCATTACATGGAGCCGGATCCTGAGTTCGAGACCATGTACAAGGTTCCTGAGATCCTCAGCCCTACCTGCCTCATCCACGGCACCGAACAGGGCGTGATCAGCTATATGGGTCTGACGGATGCATCCGACAAGAATGAGGACCAGGGCAGCATCCACCGCGCTCAAATGACCTACACGCCGGACATCACTTATCATTTGCAAAGGCTGCTGGGCCTTGAGGATGATACCGACAAGATGGATGGCGGGGATTACGACATCTGGCTGCTCGTCCAGCACAACGATGTCACCACCACTACCACCAGCGGCAATACCGAGATGAGCGAGTACTTCAATTATCTCGCATACCAGAGCATGATGAGCAGCATGTACGGCGGAGGCTATGGTTACGGTGGATACGGCTACGGAGGTTACGGCTATTCCAACTACTACAACTACGCCATGATGGCGCAGTATTACGGGAGTTCCACCACATCTTCCACCTCCACTCCTACCCTGGACCGCGATCGCTACTACTACTGCAGGCTGTATGGCCCCGATGCGGCGGATCCCGCCCTGAGGCCGTCCTTCAGTTTCACCTATTCCATACCGAACGAATAATCCGTTTAATATGAAGAAATACACTTTACTGGCAGTCCTGGCACTGATCGCCGTGGCCGCCTGCGGCGGGAAAAAGGCCGCAAAGAAAACTGATGCCGAGCAGACCAAGGCTGCAATGGTGATGAGCACCGAAGAGGGCTCCATGTTTACCGATTTCGAAATCGAACAGCCCGACGGGAGCATTGCCAAGCTTTCGGACTATGTGGGCAAGGGCAAGTATATCCTGGTGGACTTCTGGGCCAGCTGGTGCGGCCCCTGCAAGCGAGAGATTCCCAACATCAAGGCCGCTTATGAGAAGTATGCCGGCGACAAGTTCGACGTGCTGAGCGTGGCCGTCTGGGATAAGCCTGAAGACACCGCCAAGGCCGCTGCCGAACACGGAGTCACCTGGAATCAGATCGTGAATGCTCAGAAGATTCCTACGGACATCTACGGCATCGAGGGCATCCCCCACCTCATCCTTTTCGGGCCGGATGGCACGATTCTGAAGCGGGGCGAGGTCCTGCGCGGAGATGGTCTGGAAGAAACCCTGAAGAAATATCTGTAAAACAAAACAGGCTGCCCGAAAGGACAGCCTGCTTCGTTATCTGCAAGCAGTAGATTACTCTACGCCAAGCTTTTCTGCCACCTTTGCGATTGCATCGGCGACGGTGGAGATAGTGCTGGTTTCCTCATCGGGAATCTTTACACCGAACTCCTTCTCGAACTCCATAAGGAGCTCTACGGTATCAAGGGAGTCTGCACCAAGATCGTTGGTGAAGTTTGCAGTCTCGGTAACCTCGGAAGGTTCAACGCCAAGCTTGTCGACGATAATGGCCTTCACTTTCTTTACGATTTCTTCGTTGGTCATAATCAGATTATTAAGTTTATTATTAGTACATTCGTCTTTGGTGACTGCAAAGTTACTAATTTTTTTTATTCCTGCAAAACCGCCTCTTTCTCGCTGAGTTTCAGCCAGATACGTATGGCGTTAAGGCCGTTGAGGAGGTAGAAACTGTATTTGATAAGTTGCACCACCGTGTAGCTGGAACCCTCGCCGGAACTCAGAACTATTATCCAGAGCACTATGGAGGTAATGTTGACCAGAGTCCACAGATACCACTGGTCCAGATAGGCCATCGCCATAAGCACCAGAGCCACAATGTTGGCGGTGGTTACGGCGCTGTCGAAAGCCATCTTCGCCCACACGATATTACCCTGATAACGGGCTATCAGCCAGGCAATGAAGAGGATTGCCGCATATACCGCAACGAAGAGCGCGGCCACGTTGAGCCATCCCCTGGCCGGGAGCCGTCGCGCCTGTACAGCCTTCTTGGATGTGGCCCCACGCCTGCGCCACTGGTAGAACCCGATGAACTCCATCGGCAGGAAATACAGCACATGCAGCCCCAGAGTCATGGGCACGTTCTGGTCCAGGAGAGTATAGGAGTAGATGAGCACATCCACCAGACCGAACACGAAGGTGAGGATGTTTCCGTTGGCGGACAGCACCACGCTGATTACACCCATTATCGCCCCCACAGCGGAAAGTATGGTCAGGGCCACCCTGGCATCTGGCTTCTGCAGGTTGAGGATGCAGGCTATAGTCACGCATATCACCATTCCTGTCAGCAGGAAGGCATTGAATAATCTGTTGAATGTCTTTTCGTTCATAGCAACTTCGTCGGGCTGCAAATATAACAAAAACAATGCTATCTTTGCATATATATGGATATCCGCTCCAAAATAGCCCTTCTCCCCCACAGCCCCGGCGTGTACCGCTACTACAATGCCGCGGGAGAGGTAATTTATGTGGGCAAGGCCAAGGATCTCCATAAGCGGGTGGCGCAGTATTTCGTGCCACCGGAAAGGCTCAACACCAAGACACGCATCCTAGTCAGCAAGATCGCGGACGTGCAATACAGCGTAGTCGGCTCGGAGGCCGATGCCCTGCTGCTCGAGAACAACCTCATCAAGCAGTACAAACCCCGCTACAACATCCTCCTGAAGGATTCCAAGACCTACCCCTGGATCTGCGTCACCGCCGAGCCCTATCCGCGCGTGTTCCTCACCCGGCGGGTAGAGAAAAACGGCTCCCGCTACTTCGGGCCGTACAGCACCGTGCTGCACGCGCGCTACCTGCTGGAGTTCTTCGAGAAGAATTATCCCCTGCGCAACTGCCGGCACAAGATCGACGCCGAGACCATCCTCCGGAAAAAGATACGCCCCTGCCTGGAATTCCACATCGGTCGCTGCAAAGGCTGCTGCGTGGGCGCTGTCTCCATCGAAGAATACAACTCCTGGATAGATGAGATCACCACCTTTCTGCAAGGCGGCGTAGGGGCCATCACCAAGGAGTATGAAATGAGGATGCGGGCGGCGGCGGATGATCTCGATTTCGAGCAGGCCCAGCTCTGGAAAGACCGCATAGACGCACTCCAGAAGCATTATGCCCGCAGCATCGTCACCTCCGTCCGGGACCTCGAAGCGGATGTGTTCGCGCTGGTATTCGACGGGCCGGATGCGTTCGGGTCCTTCCTGCGGCTGCGCGGCGGCGCCATCGTGCAGAGCCTGAACCTGGGCTTCCGCATGAACATCGAGGAGGAGCAGGCGGCCGTGCTGAGCGAGTTCATCGCCGAGATAGACAGCAAGTTCGGCGGGCTCTCCCGCGAGATTATCGTCCCCTTCCTCCCGGATGTGCAGATGCCCGGGCTGAAGTACACTGTGCCGGTCAAGGGGGATAAACTTTCACTGCTGGAACTGGCCGCGAAGAACGCGCGGGAATATCACTTCAACACCCTCAAACAGCGCGAGCATACCGACCCGGACGAGTTCCGCCGCAGTGTGCTTGAGGATCTGCGCAAAGCGCTGGGAATGAAGGAGTTACCCGTACATATGGAATGTTTCGACAACTCCAATATCCAGGGCACTAACCCGGTTGCCAGCTGTGTGGTTTTCCGGGACGGGCGCCCCTCTAAAAAGGATTACAGGAAGTTCAAGATAAAGACTGTGGTGGGCGCGAACGACTATGCCTCCATGAAGGAGGTGGTGAACCGCCGCTATTCCCGCATGCTGGAAGAGGCGCCGGACGATCTGCCGCAGCTGATAGTGATCGATGGCGGAAAGGGGCAGCTGGAGTTCGCCTGGCAGGCCCTGGCGGAGCTCGGGCTCACCGACAAACTCACCGTGGTAGGCCTTGCGAAGAGGCTGGAAGAGGTTATCCGCGTGGGAGATCCCTATCCCCTTTTCATCGACCGCAACTCGCAGGCACTGAAGGTCCTGCAGCAGATCCGGGACGAGGCGCACCGCTTCGGCATCACCTTCCATCGCTCGCTTCGCAGCAAGGCCGCAATTCAATCCGCGCTTACTTCTATTAAAGGTGTCGGCAAGCAGACCGAGGAACGCCTGCTGCTGCACTATGGCTCGGTGGCCCGCATCGCCGCCGCCGACCCGGCAGACCTGGCTTCATTCGTCGGCCCGGCCCTCGCCACCCGCATCCTGGAAGCACTTAACTCCTAATAAAAAATACTCCCGATATCCAGCCGGATACCGGGAGTATTGTGGTTCAGCGGGGATTATTTCTGCTCCCTGCGTCCACCGCGACGATCACCGTCGCGACGGGGACCACGGCGCTCGCCACGTCCGCCGCTGCGCTGGCCTGCGGCCTGTGCATTGGCAGCTGCGAGTGCTGCGGGGGTCAGATCCTGACGGCCATACTTCTCACCGTTGCAGATCCACACCTTGATACCCATGGTACCCATCTGAGTGCGGGCAACTGCGAGTGCATAGTCGATATCCGCGCGGAAAGTGTGCAGAGGGGTACGACCCTCTTTGAACATTTCGCTGCGGGCGATTTCAGCACCGCCTACACGACCTGCGATCTGGACCTTGATACCCTCGGCACCAACGCGCATTGCATTGGCGATGGCCATCTTGATGGCGCGCCTGTAGGATACACGGCCTTCGATCTGACGTGCAATGGAGTCGGAAACGATACGGGCATCAACCTCGGGGCGCTTCACTTCATAGATGTTGATCTGCACCTCCTTGCTGGTGACCTTCTTCAGCTCTTCCTTGAGTTTGTCGACCTCGGTGCCGCCTTTACCGATAATGAAACCGGGACGGGAGGCATAGATGGTGACGGTGATGAGCTTGAGAGTACGCTCGATGACGATCCTGCTGAGGCCGGCCTTTGCAAGGCGGTTGCCCAAGTATTTACGGATCTCGAAGTCCTCGGCGATCTTCTCTGCATAGTTTCCACCACACCAGTTGGAATCCCAACCGCGGGTGATACCGATTCTGTTGCTGATAGGATTAGTTTTCTGTCCCATAATTACTTATTCTCCACTGGTTGTTTGACATC
>JAGCUK010000020.1 GCA_017962925.1 Bacteroidales bacterium | reverse complement strand
ATATGTTTCCAAGATGGACCGTCCGGATCCCATGCGAGAGGGCCACATCCCTTGCCATGAGAAGGGTCGCTTTCGGAGTGGGCCCCACGTCTGTGAAATGGTATCGGGGGAAGAAACGGCTCAGGTGCAGCGGGACATCCCGGAGACCGTTTTCTACCATCCAGCGGCAGAGGGCGGCAACCTGCCCCTCGGAGTCATTCAGACCAGTGACAAGAAGGTTCGTGATTTCGACATGGATGCCTGCGCCATGCATCGTTATAATATTCTCCAGGACCTGAGCCAGGGACGCTCCGCACCACTTACGGTAGAAAGCATCATCCATCGCCTTAATGTCGATATTGGCGGCATCAAGATACGGCAGCAGCTCCTCCAGGGGCTCTCTCTCCACATATCCGGCAGAGACGAGGATGTTCTTCAAACCCCTATCGTGTGCAAAGGCGGCGATGTCGTACATGTATTCCCACCAGGTGAAAGGCTCGGTGTAGGTGAAGGCAATGGAGGGCAGGCCGCGCCTCAGGGCCGCATCGACGATCTCTTCCGGCGACCATTCATCGGACTCCGCCTCCTCGGGTCCCGCCTGGGAGATATCGCTGTTCTGGCACCATCGGCAGGAGAGATTGCAGCCCGTGCAGCTGAGGGAGAGGCACCGGGTACCCGGCATGAAGTGGTTAAGGGGTTTCTTCTCCACGGGGTCGATGGCGAGGGCGCAGGGTCTCCCGTAAGAGAGGGCGTAGAGCTTGCCATCCCGGCATTCACGGCTGCGGCACAGTCCCCTGCTCCCTTCCTTGATGCGGCAATGATGGGGGCAGAGAGGCACTGGACACCGTCATCAGTGGCTTTATAGAACCGCGCTTCCGTCATAGCTCGGATTCCTTAACTACCTCTGTCTGATAGGTGTAGAGGTCGGCATCCTTCCAGCCGTTCCAGCCGATGCCAGCCTTGTCTCGGGCGCAGTGGCCCAGGAACTGCTCGGTGTTCCAACCGGTTTCTTCGGCCACCTGCGGGAGGAAGGTACCGTGGTTGCGGCCTTTGATGATATAGATGCCGTCGCGGCCCAACTTGAACTCGTCGATGCTCTCTATCTTCTTCAGGGGCGAAAGGACAGAGACTTCAATGTCAATCAGGTGTACTTCATTCCGGGAAAGAGACGGGAAGCGGGGGTCGTGGAAAGCCGCGCTTTGGGCCATATCGCGGATTGTTTCAGCGAGGGTGTCCTCGGAGGTGAACCGGCCGATGCAGCCGCGCAGAGGACCGTTCAGGTGGAGCGTCACGAAGACGCCGTATCCGCTCTCCTTGAGGACGCCTACGGGGCGGGCGTCACCGTCGAAAGGCAGGCGAAGCGCCGAACAGATGGCCTGCCGGGCCGTGGCAATCATTGCGGCTTTCTCTTCGGGAGAGAAACTGAAGAGATAGTCCTCAGGCTCATCGACAGCCCTTTCCTTGCGGGTGAAGACGATGGAATTGTAGCCCACTACCCTATCCTTGTCTCCGTATACTGAGTCTCCTGAGTTGCGGTACATCACGTGTTCGGCCGAGAAATAGCCGGGGCCCTGGGCGTCCAGGATGGACAGTAGCACGGCAATGGCGTTGGCGCCGCAGGCGGCAGTGCCCTCGCCACGGAAGTCCATCTTGTCCACCTTATGGAGCGCCTGCAGGAACTCTTCTAAACCGCCCGTCGTGATGGCTTCGGCCATGTAAAGGTCAGACTTCTTAGCGTCCTCGTAGGAGGGATAGTGGGAGAAGTCAGAACTGATGACAAAGAGGTTTTCCTCGTTGAAATATGGCGACAGGACTTCGGCTATCTTTTCCAGGACTTCCAGATGCTGCGAACCGATGACGATGGGGACAATGGGCGGAACCTCTTTGCAGAGGGCCTGCAAGAAGGGCAGCTGGACCTCCAGGCAGTGTTCGCGGTCGTGGGCATCGGCCCGGAAAATGAAGGCTCCGTCGCCTTTGCTGATGAGTTCTTTCCCTACCGCCGCGTCGATGGGAACCTGGCCGAGAGGCGTTTCGGCGTAAGCGTACTGCGTCTGCACGCTGGCCGCGTTGAAGCCAACTCGATGGCTGGGGCCCAGGAGGAAGATGCGCTTGTAGGTGTGACCTCTCGGAATCTTGTTGAAGGCCGATGCCGCTACATCCCCACTGAAGACGTACCCTGCGTGCGGCACGACAACTGCCTGCGGTGCGGGACCATCGGCAACAGGATGCAGCCATGGGCCGATCATAGCGTTAATTTCCTTGGCGGAAGCCGGGTAGAACGTGCCGGCAACGGCGGGTTTTCTTACTTGCTGGGGGTCTGGATAGCGGGACATAGGCGCAGGGTTTATGAGGGCCGTGAAAGCGGCGAAAAGGATGGCTATATGAAGACGGATGAGCATCTTTCCTCTCCTGGCCTTCCATTTGTCGATGCCGTAGATGAGGAAAGTCACAACGTTGATGCCGATGAGGTAAATGATGAGGTCGCGCATAGTGGAAGATTATACCGATAAACGAGAATTTATTCGTGACCATTATTTTAGTGATTACTGGCTGACCGCCCACCTTGACATACTCTCATCTTATCATTATTTCATCATCTGTTTGCGCTTTCTGAAAAATCGTCAACAGCTCAAGAAATATTGATAACGACTGCCCGCGATAAGCCTTGTACCTTTGCAGCAGAAATCAAAACTGAAGCAAAATGGAAGGATTTATTGTTGACCTCAGAAAGTCAGGCCCGAAGGAGTTCCAGAGAGGAATGCGGGATGTGAAACTTGTTTTTGCCATCAATCATACCATGCCCTACACGGAGGAGTATGATAATCTAGTAAAGGAATTATTTGCCGGGAAAATTGGAGATGGAAGCTGCGTGCTGCCTCCGCTCAACCTGGTCTGTGCCGATCAAGTTACTATCGGCAATAATGTCCTTGTCATGGGCGGCAGCCTCATGATGTCTCGCGGCAGCATCACCATTGACGACGGCGCCATGATTGCGGCCAACGTGCAGCTTATCTCCAACAACCACGACCTTCATGACCATGCCTTGCTTGTATGCAAGCCCGTCCATATCTGCCGCAATGCCTGGATCGGTGCCGGTGCAACCATCCTGCCGGGTGTCACCGTGGGTGAAAACGCCGTAGTGGCCGCAGGCGCTGTCGTAACCAAAGACGTCGCTCCCAATACCGTGGTGGGCGGCAATCCCGCAAAACTCATCAAAACCATCGAATAATGGAACGCATCTTTACCCTTGCAGCCATCCTCCTCGCGGTGAGCTGCGCATCCCAGAACAAAGCACAAAACACTTTACCCATGTACCAGACAACTCTTACCCTTAACAACGGCGTCGTGATTCCGCAGTTCGGACTCGGCGTCTACTCCATCCCCGACGGGGAAATCACGTACAACTCCGTACTGGCTGCCCTGAGGGCCGGT
>JAGCUK010000019.1 GCA_017962925.1 Bacteroidales bacterium | reverse complement strand
CATTACCGGCCAGGAAGCCCGACTGTTGGGCTATACCAATGTTTATGCACCCATCCTTGATGTCGGGCGCGATCAGCGCTGGGGCCGTTATGAGGAGGTTTACGGCGAGGATCCCTACTTGGTTGCCGAGCTTGGCGTGCAGATGGTGAAGGGTCTTCAGGAGGATGGCGGCGTGGCTGCGACGGGCAAGCATTATCTCGGTTATTCGAACAACAAGGGCGCCCGCGAAGGGATGGCCCGCACGGATCCGCAGATGTCCCGCCACGAGATGGAGAATATCCACGTCTATCCCTGGAGAGAGGTTATCAAGAGGGCTGGGCTGATGGGTGCGATGAGCTGCTATAACGACTATGACGGTTCGCCCGTGCAGGGGAGTCACTATTGGCTTTACGAGCGTCTGCGCGGGGATTTCGGCTTCCGCGGATATGTGGTCTCGGACAGTGATGCGGTGGAATATCTCTACATGAAGCATCGCACCGCCGCCGACATGAAAGAGGCCGTGCGCCAGAGCGTGGAAGCAGGCCTGAACGTGCGCTGCACCTTCCGCAGTCCGGACAGCTATGTGCTGCCTCTGAGGGAACTGGTTGAGGAGGGGAGCATCTCCATGGATACAATCGATGAGCGCGTGCGCGACATCCTGCGGGTGAAGTTCACGGTAGGCCTCTTCGATCATCCGTATCAAGAAGATTTCAAGACGGCCGATGCCGTGGTGGCAGGCCCCGAGAATGCGAAGGTGGCCCTCCGGGCATCGCTGGAAAGTCTCGTGCTGCTGAAAAACGATGGCGTGCTGCCGCTGGACGCATCCAAGTACGGCCGCGTGCTGGTGGTGGGCCCGAATGCGGATGACACCGCCTATGCCAACCTGCACTATGGCCCCCGGCATACTGAGAACGTTTCGGTTTATGGGGGATTGGCGACTGCGCTCGAAGGCAAGGCTGAGGTGCGCTACGTGAAGGGTTGCGAGGTCGTCGATAAGTCCTGGCCGGATTCGGAACTGATTCCAGTGGAACCGGATGCCGAGGAGCAGGCGCAGATCGACGAAGCCATCGCCGCGGCCCGCCAGTCCGATCTGATTGTTGCCGTGGTGGGCGGAAACAAACGCACTTGTGGAGAGAACCGCAGCCGCAGTTCGCTGGAGTTGCCTGGGCACCAGAACAGACTTTTGATGGAGTTGAAAAAACTCGGTAAGCCGCTTGTGGTGGTGCTGGTGAACGGCCGTCCTCTGTCGATAAACTGGGCAGCCCGCAATGCGAATGCGATTCTGGAAGCCTGGTATCCCGGGCAGTATGGCGGCACCGCCGTCGCCATGGCTCTGCTGGGGGATTATAACCCGAGCGGCAAGCTCACCGTGACCTTCCCGAAGACGGTCGGGCAGATTCCTTTCAATTTCCCGTACAAGCCTAATTCTCAGATAGATGCAGATAACAGGCCCGGCCTCGACGGCACACAGGCCCGTGTAAACGGGGCGCTGTATAACTTCGGTTATGGCTTGAGTTATACTACATTTAAATACTCTGGTTTAAAGCTTTCTTCGACTTCAATCAAGCCGGGGGAGGGTCTGGAGGTTTCGGTAGATATTACTAATACCGGCAGCCGTGCAGGAGACGAGATTGTTCAGTTGTATCTGCATGACCGTGTATCATCCATCACCGTTTATGAGAAGCTGCTCCGCGGTTTCGAGCGTGTGTCGCTGAAGCCGGGGGAGACCAAGACGGTCCGCTTTGTTCTTGGTCCCGAAGCCTTCGAATTGCTGGATGCAAACTTCAAGCATGTAATCGAGCCCGGTGAATTCAATATTATGGTGAGGCCTTCATCTGTGGATATGGGCTTGCAACAGCGTCTGACTATCTTAAACCCGGACGGCAGCATGCCTGCGGGTTGCTCCGTGGCTGAAGAAGGCCCCTTCCCGGTGGTGTTGAATAGGGGAGATTTCGTAACCGTGCCGGTAGATCAGGATAAGGAGGTTAAGGGCATTATGCTGGAGTGGGGGCCGGATTCCGATTGCAAGATTGAAATCCAGACCACCTTCGGCGGCGGCCTCTACACCACGCTGGACAAAGCCACTATTCGCACTGGCAACTCTGTCGAAAGGACTTTCGCGCCCACCAGGGCCTCGGAACTCCGCATCCTCGTCACCACCGGCACTCTCGCTGCCGACAAACTAACGGTAATATACTAAACAGCCATGCTTACTATCTGTCTTCTCATACTCATTTACTCAATGCTCAAGAAACCGGTGGCGTCGTTGGTTGCGAAGGTTAAGGATGCGGACTGGACGCGTCCGGCCAAGAATGCGTGGATCAAGATTACCGAGTATTCCAAGCGTGCGGGGAGGGAAGCGACCCGGATCGTGCTGCGCTTCTATTATGCGCTGACCGACGGTGACCTTTCCCCTAAAGACAAGGCGTTGGTGTATGCGGGGATTATCTACATCGTGGTTCCTCACGACCTCCTTCCCAAGAAAACCCTCGGCCTGCTGGGCCTGGTGGACGACGCGGCTGTAATCGGCTGGGTATGGAAAAAGGTATCCGGATGCATGACTCCCGCCGTGGAGCAAAAGGTGAACGATACCCTGAACGATTGGTTCGGGTACGATGTCAGGGTTACAAAACCGGAATAATTACGCTATCTGAGGGCGGCCGGGGCGTTCGGGTTTGTCGTCGTCGATGGGCTTCTGCTCCGGCATCTTGCCATCCTGCAGGGCCTTCCAGGCCTGGCGGTGCTTCCAGATATCTATAGCTGCGAAGATAGCCGCGCGCATCGAGCGGGGATCGGCTTCGTCGCGCCCGGCAAGTTCGAATGCCGTGCCGTGGTCCGGCGAGGTGCGCACCACGGGAAGACCGGCGGAATAGTTCACGCCGTCTTCGAAGGCGATTGCCTTGAACGGTGCCAGGCCCTGGTCGTGATACATCGCCAGAGTGGCGTCGAACTGCTCGTAGTGGCCCATCCCGAAATAACCGTCAGGGGAGAAGGGCCCGAAGGCCATGATGCCTTCTTCCACAGCCTTCCGGACGGCAGGGATGATAATGTTCTGCTCTTCGGTGCCGAGCAAGCCGCTGTCTCCGCTGTGAGGGTTGAGACTCAGCACGCCGATGCGAGGATTCGCGATGCCGAAATCCTTCTCCAGACTCTCCTTCATCAGACGGAGTTTGCTCAGGATTTTCTCTTCGGTGATGGCGCCGGGAACATCCTTCAACGGAATATGGCCGGTCACCACGCCCACCTTCAGGCGTTCGCTGATCATCAACATGGTCACATCCTTCACTCCGAAAGCCTCCTGCAGGAACTCGGTATGGCCGGGGAAGCCGAAACCCTCGGCCACGATGGCCTTCTTGTTGATGGGGCCAGTCACCAGCACGTCGATCTTGCCGGCCTTGAGGTCCCGCACGGCCCAGTCCAACGCGGTAATGGCCGCCTTGGCGGATTCTGCGGTGGCTCCGCCGGGCTCGGCAAACACGTTGTCCGGCAGGCAGTTGACTATATTCACACGCTTGGTGTGGGCCTCTGAGGCGGAAGAGATGGCGTTGGTGTCCATCTGCTCTATTTCAGGGATGGATTTGCGGTAGAAACTGAAAATCTTGCTCGACCCGTACACAACCGGAGTGAGCATATCGAGTATGCGGGGGTCACTCAGCGCCTTGATAATCACTTCATATCCGATGCCGTTGCTGTCGCCCTGCGTAATGCCTACTACAAGCTTGTTATCTTTCATAATCCTAAAGTGTTGTCTTCTATTTCGTAACCTTCATCTTTGGGGAGCCCGGGTTGTCCGTAGGCCGCCACTGCAAGCTGGTCGCAACGTTCGTTTTCGGGATGCCCCGCATGCCCCTTGAGCCAATGGAACGTCACATTGTGCTTCCGGTACAGGGGCAGAAAACGCAACCACAAATCTTGATTCTTCTTTTTCTTGAACCCTGTTGCGAGCCAATTGTCCAGCCATTTCTCCTCCACCGCCTTCACCACATAGGAAGAGTCGCTCCAGACCTCGATATCCGCGTGCTCCCATTTCACCGCCTCCAGCCCCATGATCACTGCCAGCAATTCCATTCTGTTGTTGGTGGTGAGAGCGAAGCCCCCGGACATCTCTTTGCGTAGGTTTCCGCAGATCAGTACGGCGCCCCATCCGCCAGGCCCCGGATTGCCACTGGCCGCCCCGTCGGTGTAGAGGTATATAATTGGTTTTCCTTCCATTTTCAACAAAAATAACTATTTTTGAGTAATTATTGGTACTTGATAGGCTATTTAGCAAAGAGTTATTAGATATGGACAGGATTGAAGTAGCACTGAAGGGGAAATCATTTTCTGTTGACGCCACGGGGTCTGATTTGATTCTTTTTATGGTCGCTCAGGATAAAAATGGAGGGGCTTCTGCGAGTCTCGATCTAATAGGCAACGGAATTGAACACATTCTCCCCCCGGAAGCTTTATCTTTTGATGAAGACGTTTTTGTGACCGTTTTTGAAGATCATGAATCTGTCTATGAGCGGGATTTGCGCAGATTCCACACACTTGAGGATTATTTAAAAAAGAAGGGATTGATATGAAAGGTATAATGGTCAATTATAACGGAAAAGAGGTTTTTGGTCCTTTCGACAATTATCGCTCGATGTTACAGATATCAAACAAGGAGGGGCATTTCCGGGTGTTTCTTAGTGGAATCAACGATCAGCTTAAGCCAGTTGTTTGGCTTTCCGAAGATCTTCACAGTCTTGATTCTTTGATTATTAGATATGTTAATGTTGATGAACCGATTGTTTGCACTGATGATAATGATAGAGATAAAAAATACCTATTAGAATACATGAAACTGAAAGAAAAATTAAAGAAATAACTATTTTTGTAAGATAATGAATGATAAAAAGCTCAATATTCTCGTAACGGGCGCCAATGGACAACTTGGCTGCTGCCTGCGCGATGCCGCGAAGGCCAGCCGGAATCGCTTTATCTTCACGGATATCAGCGATGTCCCCGGCCTGGAAACCACGTGGATGGATGTCTGCAACCAGGACACCGTCGATATCGTGGCAGATTCCGAGAATGTGGACGTTATCATTAATTGCGCGGGCTATACCAATGTGGATAAGGCGGAAGATGAAACCCGCTTGGCGGACGAACTGAATCATATTGCGGCCGCGAACCTTGCTGCCACCGCAAAGCGCCGGAAAGCCCTGTTGATACATATCTCGACCGATTACATTTTCGGCGGAGATGCCGCGGAGCCCATCCCAGAGAATGCGGTCCCGGAGCCCCTGGGAGTCTATGGAGCCACCAAACTCGCCGGGGAAAACTCCGTCAAGGCATCCGCCTGCAATTATATTATCATCCGCACCGCATGGCTCTACTCCAAGTACGGGCGGAATTTTGTGAAGACGATGATGAGCATCACCTCCAGCCATCCCGAAGTGAAGGTGGTCAGCGATCAGCTTGGCACCCCCACCTACGGGCCGAACCTGGCACGCTTCATCACCGGCATCCTGGAGGACGGTATCCCCAAACCGACGGGCATTTTTAACTTCACCGATGAGGGCGTCTGCAGCTGGTACGATTTCGCCAGTGAGATTTCCTCCCTTGCCGGAAACGCCTGCAAAGTGATCCCTTGCCGCACCTCGGATTATCCCAGCCGTGCCCGCAGGCCGCATTATTCGGTGCTGGACAAGAGTCTGGTGAAATCCACCTTCGGAGTGGCCATCCCTCACTGGAGAGTGCCACTCAAAGAGTGCATAGAAGATTTGAAAAAATGACGATAGAGCATACTTCCATACCTGATGTAGTGATTGTCCATCCCCAGATTTTCCGGGATGCACGGGGCTGGTTCTTCGAATCCTTCAATGAGAGGACCTTCGAGAGCCTGGTTGGCCCGGTGCATTTCGTGCAGGATAACGAAAGCAAGTCCTGCCGCGGAGTGGTGCGCGGGCTTCACTACCAGAAGGGAGCATCCGCTCAAGCAAAGTTAGTACGTGTAATCAGAGGAAGAGTTCTCGACATCGCCGTCGATATCCGGGTGGGCAGCCCTACTTTCGGCAAGTGGACGGCAGCGGAGCTTTCAGGAGAAAATGCCTCTCAGCTGTTCATCCCGCGCGGATTTGCCCACGGGTTCAGCGTGCTCAGCGAGGAGGCGGTATTCCAGTACAAGTGCGATGGTTTCTATAATCCCGCAGAGGAGGGAGCCATTGCGTGGGATGACCCCGATCTTGCGATCGACTGGGGTCTGCCCGCAGAAGAGGTGCTGCTGTCCGAGAAGGATAAGTGCCACCGCTGCCTGAAAGATATTCCCGCAGAGGAGCTCTTCATCTACGGAGCCGATTTATATTGATGAAAAAAGTTGCGATCCAGGGATACTCGGGCTGTTTCCACGAGGAAGCCGCGCGCAGGTTCTATTCTTCCATCGGGGAGGCGGACCTGAGCATTGTCGAGTGCGATACCTTCGACGGCCTCTACCAGTCTATCGCAAAGGGAGAGGCTGAGGCTGCGGTGATGGCCATCGAGAATACCGTTTCCGGCGGACTCATCCCCAACTTCGACCTCCTCCGCAAGAATCCCCAGAAGATAAAGGGAGAGGTCTTCCTGCATATCGAGCAGAATCTGATGGCACTGCCCGGGCAGAGCATCTCCGACCTGCGGGAAGTGCGCACCCACTACATGGCCATCAACCAGACGCGTGAGTTCTTCAAGGACTGGCCGCAGATCCGCCTGGTGGAGTCGGAGGATACCGCAAAATCCGCCGCGCAGGTGGCCCGAGAGGGCCTGAAGGGAGTCGGCGCCGTCGCATCCGCACTCGCCGCAGAACTCTACGGGCTGGAGATTCTCGCCCCCGGCATCGAAACCTACAAGCAGAACTTCACCCGCTTCCTGATAATGGACGACGGCCTCACCGTGCCGGTGGAGAAGATAGATAAGGCCTCGCTTTGCTTCACCCTGCCGCACACTCCCGGCTCGCTGGCGCACATCCTCACCATACTCTCGTTCTACGAGATGAACCTCACCCGTATCCAGTCCCTGCCCATCCCCGGCAAGGAATGGCAATACTTCTTCTACGTCGATATCAAATTCAGCACCTACGAGCGCTATCAGCAGGCAATCGCCGCTGTGCGTCCCCTGATCGATGAGTTCCAGGTGCTGGGAGAATATACATCCGCCCTATGATTATCCAGCCCGCAAACCGCACCGGCAGTGTGAAGGAATACTATTTCTCCACCAAGAACCGGGAGATAGCCGCGATGAACGCTGATGGCCGGAAGGAAGCAGTGATAAACCTCGGCATAGGCTCCCCGAACGGGCGCCCGCCGCAGGCCGCGATCGATGCCCTCTGCGCCACCGCCGTCCGCGACGGAGTGCATGCATACCAGCCCTATGTGGGAATTCCGGAACTGCGCAAGGCATTCGCAGACTGGTACGCCCGCTGGTATGGGGTGAAGCTGAATCCATCCTCCGAAATCCAGCCTCTGACGGGCTCGAAAGAGGGAATCCTGATCACTTCGCTGGCATTCCTGAACAAGGGCGACAAGGTGCTGGTGCCGGATCCGGGATACCCCACCTACAGCTCTTCCGCCCGCCTTTGCGAAGCGGAGATAGTGACCTACGATTTGGAGGAATCCCTCGGCTGGCAGCCGGATTTCGCTAAGCTCGAGGCAATGGATCTTTCAGGGGTGAAGATGATGTGGACGAACTATCCCAATATGCCCACGGGGGCGCCGGCAGATCCGGAGCTTTACCGCAGGCTGGTGGAGTTCGGGCGCAAACATGGGATACTCATCTGCAACGATAACCCCTACAGTTTCATTCTGTCGAAGGAGCATTATTCGATTCTGGCCGTGCCTGGCGCGAAGGAGTGCTGCCTGGAGCTGAACTCCCTCAGCAAGGCCCACAATATGGCCGGATGGCGTATCGGGATGGTTGCGGCTTCGGCGGATGTGATTTACGAGATACTGAAGGTCAAGAGCCAGCTGGATTCCGGCATGTTCCGGGCGCTACAGATTGCTGCGGTGGAGGCACTGGCACAGGGCCCGGAATGGTTCGCGTCCCTGAACGAAGAATACACTCGCAGGCGGGTTGCCGCCGGACGCATCTTCGATGCCTTGGAAGTGCGTTATAATCCTGATTCTCAGGGGCTTTTCCTCTGGGGGAGGGTGCCTGAAGGAGTGTCACCGGTGGAACTATCGGACAAGCTCCTATACGAAGCGGGCGTGTTCATAACCCCAGGATTCATCTTCGGGAAAAATGGAGAAAACTACCTGCGCATTTCGCTCTGCGCCACCGTTGAGGTGTTCGAGCGGGCGCTGGAAAAGATAAAGAGCGTAATATGAACGTTGGAGTAATAGGACTCGGATTGATCGGCGGATCGCTCGCCATCGACCTTCGCAAGCGCGGATTTGCGGAGAAGGTGCTGGGTGTGGAGAACGACAGGTTGAATGCCGAGGCCGCCCTGAAGATAGGGCTGGCAGATGAAATAGTGGATCTGGAGGCCTGTGTGGCTGCTTCGGACGTAATCGTGATCGCGATTCCCGTGGGTGCCGCCGTGCAGTTGTTGACCCGCGTGCTGGATTTGGTTGCCGGCACCGAGAAGGTGGTGCTGGATGTCTGCTCCGTGAAGGAAAGCCTCTGCCAGGTCGCCGTAGGGCACAAAGCTCGCAAGCAGTATGTCGCTACCCATCCCATGGCGGGCACCGAGTATTCCGGCCCCTGGGCGGCCATGCCCGGGCTCTTCGACGGCCGTGCCTGCATCTTCTGCGATATCGAGGAATCTTCTCCCAAGGCAGTGCGTCTGGTGGAAAAGATCTACGACGTGCTGAACATGCGCGTGACCTTCATGCGCAGCGACGCCCACGACATGCACGTGGCGTATGTGTCTCATATTTCGCACATTACCTCCTTCGCCCTGGCTCTGACCGTGCTGGATAAGGAGAAGGACGAGAAGCATATTTTCGACCTGGCATCCGGAGGTTTTTCCTCCACCGTGCGCCTTGCCAAGAGCAGCGCGGATATGTGGGTGCCGATTCTGGCGCAGAACCACGACAACGTGCTACGCGTCATAGATACCTATATAGATAAGATGAAGGAGTTCCGCGAGGCGATCGATGCCTACGACGAGGCGCGTATCCGGGAACTCATCGAAGAAGGCAACAAGATTAAACGTATTATCCGATAATGGCAGCAAAATTCGATTTGATACCCCTGAACGACTGGGGATTCTTCCATCTTCCGCCGCGTCCCTGCGTGATTGCAGGCCCCTGCAGTGCGGAGAGTGAAGAACAGGTGATGGAGACCGCCAAAGGGCTTAAGGAGATTGGCATCAATGTATTCCGCGCGGGGATATGGAAACCTCGCACGCATCCGGGATGCTTCGAGGGTGTCGGTGTGCCTGGCCTTAAGTGGATGCAGCAGGTCAAACGCGAGTTGGGGATGAAGGTTTGCACCGAGGTCGCCAGCGAAAAGCATGTCTTCGAGTGCCTGAAGCATGGAGTGGATATGGTATGGCTGGGTGCCCGCACCACCGCTAATCCTTTCCTGGTGCAGGAGATTGCCGAGGCTCTTCGTGATACCGATATTCCCGTGCTGGTCAAGAATCCCGTGAATCCGGACCTGGATCTTTGGATTGGGGCTTTCGAGAGGCTGTACGGTCAGGGAATCAAGAAACTGGGTGCCATTCATCGCGGAGTTTCGACTTCTTCAAAAATCAAATATCGCAACGATCCTCACTGGGAGATGGCCGCTGAACTCAGGGCCCGTTATCCGGAGATCCCGTTGTTCGCCGATCCCAGCCACATGGGTGGCAAGAGGGAGTATCTTAAGGAACTGTCGCAGAGGGGGATGGATCTGGGTTTCGAGGGCTTGATGATTGAGAGTCACCGTGATCCTTCCTGCGCGTTGAGCGATGCTGCGCAGCAGTTGACTCCCAAGGATCTGATAGTTTTGCTGGAGTCGCTGATTGTCCGTGATGCCGCTACGGCGGATGAGAGTTTCAACGATCAGCTCCGGCAGTTGCGTGCGCGTATCGATGTGCTGGACGAGAATCTGGTGTTTACTCTGGCCTCGCGAATGAAGGTCAGTCGTCAGATCGGTGATCTCAAGAAGGAGAACAGCGTGGCGATTCTTCAGCCTACGCGTTGGGATGCCGTTCTGGAGAAGGTTGCTTCTTCTGCCGAGGGTTATGGCATCGATCCCGAATTCATCAAACGCATCTTCAACACCATCCACGACGCCTCCGTCGCCGAACAAAACAAATAAGCCGGTTCTGGCAGTGCCTCCCGAAGGCCGCAGGCTGGGCAAGGTGTCGCACCTAAAAATCGACCTTGCCCACTTTTATTATGAATGAGCCGTCAGGCGAACCGCCGGTCCTGGTCTGGTAACCGGAGTGCGGTTAACCTTCTTAATTTTGGGACGTTACCCGCAAAAAAGGCCTAAAATGCGGTTAACCTCTGTTTTTCCGGGACGTTACCCACACTTGAGAGAAACTGAGCCGTCAGGCGAATCGCCGGTCCCGGTCTTTGCGGGAGCAAAGACGCTAGGGACATAAGGCGGCGGGGTACTTTAGGGGCAGAGCCCCTAACAGACAGAAGCGGCCGCAGGCTGGCCTGCGGCCTGGAGCCACTTCGAAGACAAACGCCCCCGGCAACTGCCGGAGGATTGTGTCGATAAGAGGCGACTCGAACGCCCGACCCCTACGTCCCGAACGTAGTGCGCTACCAACTGCGCTACTTCTCGAAAAACAAAAGCGCGGAAATTAACCGCGCTCTGTAGAAATTAAGAAAGCTTGTTGATGTACAGCGCGATACCGCTCTTAAGGTTCGAAGCCTTGTTCTTGTGGATGACACCCTGCTTTGCAAGTTTGTCGATCATAGCATAAACCTTCGGGGCCTCTGCCTCTGCTGCTTTCTTATCGGTTGTGGTACGAATTGCGCGGATAGCGTTTCTCGTAGTTTTTGCATAATACCTGTTATGCACTTTACGCCTTTCGCCTTGGCGATTGGCTTTTTCTGCTGATGCGTTGTTTGCCATTGTTATACTTTTTTATAATTTTTTTCGTAGTGGGTAGGAGAATCGAACTCCTATTGCAGGAATGAAAATCCTGAGTACTAACCGTTATACGAACCCACCATCATTTCAAAGGAGTGCAAAGGTACGAATATTTTTTATATTCGCAACTAATTTTGCTCCTTTTCTTCTTTCCACTCCCAAGAATAAAGCAAAGACTCTACCTGACGCAGGTACTGCCGCTTGTCATACTTCGGAGCATAAACAAAAGCATCGCACACCACCACGTAAATCCCGTCCGGGCTATAGAAAGAATGCGACACAAACGGGCCTCCCATGTAGTCGTTGGCCACTTCCCAGTATCCGCGAGTCTGGGCAAAATTCCGTCCCTGATACTTCAGATACTCAACAGTCGGGCTCGGCAGAGTGCCGGTGGTCATGTAAGTATTTTCGAACATCCCGGGCACATTGTTGCGCAGCACCTCGTTGCGGTGAGCGATGATATTGGCGGTGCTGAAGTCCTCGTCCGTTCCCAGGGCAGGGTAGCGGTAGACGAATACTCCCTGGATGGTGTACTGCTTCTCATCGGCGATCCAGATGAAATCAGAGGTCTTCTTCTTGAACTGATATCCTATCGGGAAATGCATGCATCCTCCGAAAATCTCGGACACCATCGCCCCCAGATTCTTCTCTTCGTAGCGCATGGTATTGCGGATCACCCGGTCGCGCTCGGCCTGCTCGATGAAGGCGACAATCTTGGCGCCATCCTTCTCCAGAAGTTCCACCGCCGTCTGGGAATCGGGCGCGGAGATGTTCACCAGTGCCTGAGGCTGTGCCCATACGTTCTGCAGATACTTCACGCGGGTGGTCTGGACCATGGGGTCGATATCGAAATAGAGGATGTTGCGGTGCACTTTGAAGATGTCGGCAAAACCTCCGTGGGTAACATTGCTAAGCGAGTACAGCGGCTCGCGCATCAGGAACCAGGGGCAGTCGCAGGCAAGCAACTCGCGGGTAGCGTTCCCCACAGCACCTTCCCAGTCGGTCTTTTCGATAACCACCATGATCTCTCCAGCTTTCCCGCTCACGTTGGGAAGCAGCGCCTGATGCTTTCCTCCGCAGGATGCGAGGGTCAGCACGGCAAAAACGAGGATAAAGAATCTTTTCATATCGTCAGTGTATCAATTTTCCAATATCGTTCCCGAACGCCAGCAGCATCAGCCCCAGCAGCAATATCATTCCCACCATCTGCGCCGCCACCATAAAGCGGTCCGAAGGTTTGCGTCCGGTAATTATCTCATACAGAGTGAAAACTATGTGTCCGCCGTCCAGTGCGGGGATGGGTAGCAGATTCATCACCCCCAGCATGATGGAGAACAGCCCCAGCAGGAACACGAACTGGTACCAGTCCCAGACGGAGGGGAAGGCCTGCCCGATGGCGATGAAACTGCCCACGGATTTATATGCTCCGGAGGATGGAGTGGCGAGCAGCCGCAGGTCCCTGAGGTATCCGCCGATGGTGCTGCCAGTGAACTTGAGCCCTGCGGGGATGGCCTGGAGGCCCTTGTATTTCATGGTGCGGATGGAAGGAGTCTGCATATAGACGCCTATCCTTCCGGCGCTGTCCACTTTCACGGGGAGGAGAAGCGGCGCTCCGTCGCGAAGCACGGAAACCTCCAGCGTCTGCCCGGGAGCCTGCGCGAAAAGCTTGCGTCCGTCCTGCAGGAACTCCACCTCCTTTCCGGCGATGGCGGTGATGCGGTCTCCTTTGCGGAGGTCGCTCCCTGCATTCACTCCGTCTGCAGCGACAGAATCTATGCAGAAGGGGATGGCCAGGTCGAACATATACTGGGAGTTGAGCACTTGCCCCAGCATGGCGCCATCGATGTAGAGGGTGACGGTGTCGGTGCCGCGGAGGATGTGCGCCTGGCGCACTTTGCGGCGTGCCAGATCCGCCTGGAGCATGCCGAAGTTCTCCGGCACGTAGTCATCGAAAGAAAGAATCTCGTCGCCGGCGCGGAATCCCATCTCCTCCGCGAGGGCATTAGGGTAGATCTTGGAGCCTTCGTTGGGGATGTAACTTTGCCCCCAGATGGCCATGATGAGGCTGAAGGCGATGATGGCGAAGATGAAGTTGTAGAGCACTCCACCGGCCATCACCAAAAGCCGCTGCCAGGGGCCGTGAGTGCGGAATTCCCAGGACTGAGGGGCGCGCTTCATCTGGTCCAGGTCCATGCTCTCGTCGATCATTCCCGCAATCTTGCAATAGCCGCCGAGAGGCAGCCAGCCGATGCCGTATTCAGTCTCCCAGTTCAGGGCCTTGGGGCAGATGCGGGTGAACCACTTGCTGCGTTTGGTGCTGAAGAGGAAGGTGCCGCCGGCATCGAAGAAAAGGAAAAACTTCTCCACACGGATGCGGAAAAGCTTAGCAAACGTGAAGTGCCCGAATTCGTGCACCACGATAAGTATGGAAAGCGCAAGGATTACTTGCAGGAATTTCATCAAAAATACCATTACCGGATAGCTGCCCGAGCCTTCTTTGCCGCGTCGTCATGGGTGGCGAAGATGTCGTCGAGCGAAGGATCTGCAACAAAATCCAGGCCAACAAGCGCCTGCTCGCACAGGCGTGCGATGTCGTAGAATCCGATTTCGCCTTTCAGGTAGGCTGCAACCGCGATTTCGTTGGCAGAATTAAGGGCGCAGGGGGCATTTCCTCCCCGTTTGATCGCTTCGTAGGCAAGGGCGAGGCAGGGGAAACGGTCGGTATCTGCATTTGCAAAAGTGAGCTTGCCAAGCTCTCCGAAATCCAGTTTCTTATTGCTGACGGAGATGCGGGCAGGGAAGGCCAGTGCGAAACCAATCGGCTCGCGCATGTCGGGGGAGGCCAGCTGCGCGATCACGGCTCCGTCCTCGAACTCCACCATCGAGTGGATGATCGATTCCGGATGCACCACCACGTTGATGCGTTCGGCGGGAATGTCGAACAGCCAGCGCGCCTCGATCACCTCGAAGCCCTTGTTCATCATGGTGGAGGAATCTATAGTGACCTTGGCGCCCATGCTCCAGTTGGGATGCTTCAGCGCCTGTGCGGCCGTAGCGGCTGCGATCTGCTCTTTGCTCCAGGTTCGGAAAGGGCCTCCGGAGGCGGTGAGATGGATCTTTTCTACCGCATTGCCTTGTGCGGCGAGGAGGCACTGGAAGATGGCGGAATGCTCGGAATCCACAGGGAGGATGACCGCTCCGTGCTCCCGCATCGTGCGGGTCACCACGCTGCCGGCGGCCACCAGGGTTTCCTTGTTGGCGAGAGCCACTATCTTTCCGGCTTCAAGGGCCGCCAGGGTAGGCCTGAGGCCACTGAATCCCACCATTGCACCCACCACGATGTCCACATCCTCCGCAGCCGCAAGCGAACACAAGCTGTCGATGCCAGCGAAGACTTTGCTGTCGCTGCCTTTCAGACCCTCCGCGACCTCGGCATACTTGCTCTCGTCGCAGATGACTACGTTGTTGACGTCGAATTCCTTTGCCTGCCGGATCAGGAGATCCGTGCTGCTGTTGGCGGAGATGAGTTCCACCTCGAACATGTCCCTGTGCTGACGCACTATGTCCAGGGTCTGGGTGCCGATTGAACCCGTGGAACCGAGTATCGCTATCTTTCTCTTCATCAGAACTTGCAATATTTGGCGGGATCGATGGGCTCTCCGTTGTGCCAGAGCTCGAAGCGGAGATGGTCGCTGGCGGTAAGTCCACCGGTGCTGCCCACGAGGGCCACCGGGGTGCCGGCGCTGACCTTGTCGCCCAGTTTCTTCAGCAGTTTCTGGTTATGCTTGTAGAAGGAAACTATGCCGCTTTCGTGCTGAATGGCAAGGGAATAGCCGCTGCCATCTGCCCAATCTGCAAAGATGATGGTGCCGTCCAGAACCGCGCTCACGACTGCCCCTGCAGGAGCGGTGATATCGAGGGCGGGATGCAGCACGGGGTCGAAGGCCTGGGAAACGGTGCCTTTGAGGGGAGAGAAGAAATGCTGCCCTTCCAGAGGGAGTTCCCGCTTGCGGTCAGACAGGCCGAACTGCTCCACGTTGCTGACGCTGTTGCGGAGGATGGAATCCCCGCGCACGATCTCCGCATCGCTGAGCTTGCGCAGATACTCCTTAGTGTTGCTCTTCAGCAGGCTGTCTGCGCCGAGGGTCTCTTCCCCTGCGAGGATGCGGCTGAGATTGCCGGCGTAGAGGGCCCAGCGGGTCATCTCATTTTCGAGTGAATCTATCTTCAGGGCATTGGCGATGGCACCGCGCTTGAAGTGGGCATCGGGATAGCCAGGAACGGTGGTGCGCAAGGGCGTCAGGGCGATGATGCACCAGAACAGAAGCGACACCACGACAATGGTAGTCAGACCGATCAGAACGAACCCGAGCCTGGAAAATCTCCAGAACTTGATACGCAGGTGAGTCCGGTCTTCAACCAGCGTCAGACGATAGACTTTATTCCATTCGACAGGATTTCTTTTTCCCATATTATTCGTAAATTTGCATCCTGATGGACAGGATGATAGGCATCGATTACGGACGTGCTAGAGTCGGAGTCGCGATGAGCGATCCCCTCGGCATCTTCGCATCTCCGCTAGAAACCGTGGCATCTGCAAAGATAATAGATTATCTTCAAAAAATGACCACCTCCGAGCGGGTAGTTCGCTTCGTGGTCGGATACCCGGTGAATCTGGACGGCCGCCCCGCCGAAGCCGCGGAGGATGTGGATGTGTTCCTGAAGCAGCTGGCCAAGCGTTTTCCCTCGATCCCGGTGAGTCTGGAGGATGAGCGTTTCACCTCCGTGTTGGCCCATAAGGCGATGATTGACGGGGGAATGAAGAAGAGCGACCGCCGCAAGAAGGAGTCCGTCGATAAGATCAGCGCAGCCATCATCCTCCAGAGTTATCTCGATAGAAACAGCAAGAAATGATAAAGCCGATTTACCTTTACGGGTCGCCGGTGCTTCGCGCTAAAGCGGCTCCTGCAGAGCTTGAGAAGAAAGATGAATTAAAGCAGTTGGTGGCCGATCTTTGGGAAACCCTGGCCGCCAGCGAGGGGTGCGGACTCGCCGCTCCCCAGATTGGCGTGAGCAAGCGCGTTGTGGTGGTGGATGGAGATGTGATGACGGACATTTACGACTATCTGAAGGGCTTCAAGCGCACTTTTATCAATCCGGAAATTGTCTGGGAAAGCGAAGAGAAGACCACTTATAACGAGGGCTGTCTGAGCGTTCCCGGGGTGTATTGCGATGTTGTCCGCCCCAAGAAGATAAAGGTGGAATACTACGACGAGAATCTGGAGAAAAAGGTGGAGGAATTCGATAACTTCGCGGCCCGCATGGTGCAGCACGAGTTCAGCCATCTGGAAGGGGTGTTGTTCACCGACCTGGTGGCCCCCATCCGCAAAAAACTGGTAGTAAAAAAGCTCCAGCGCATAGCCTCCGGAAAGGTGCCCACCCGCTACACTACCCGTATCAAATAGATTTCGACTGTGCTTCGATGTAGCTACTCCCTACCACTCAAGCACGGCGAAGGCGCAGGGCGCGAGAGTCAGGGTGACGGTGCCGTTGGCCACGGCGGCGGGGATTTCAGTATAGGTCCGGTCGCGGTCGGTCAGATGCACGCGCACGGCGCTGATGCCGGGGAGGGAAACGGTGACGGTCTTGCCCGCATGCACATTGTCGTCGTCGGTATAACGGACGACAAGGGCGGCCCCATGATGGCCGCTTCCGTCTACAGCAGCTGCGCAGAATAGTTCTTTCCCGTCCACGTCAACCTGCACCGCAGTGCCCGCCGCACGCAGGCGAGACCAGGCATAGAAGGCATAATATCCCTTGAGCGGAGCGTAGGTATAGAAGTCGAACAGGCCATTGAATACGGTCTCGTGGCGGGCATCATAATACATGAGGATGTCCACGGGAGCTGCCTGGCAACGGCACATTACGGCCGCATTGAAGGCGGCGCCCTTCATGCCCCGGAGCACGTCGATGCTGTAGGGGAACTCCGAAGTCCAGTTCCGGATGTAGTTCCACTCATTCAGGATGGAAAGGGCCGATCCGTAGCCGTAGCGGTCCAGAAGGCGGCGCATCTGAGCGGCCCGCTCCGCGAACGGCTCTACTAGTGAGCGGTAGATGTGCCAGGAGAAAAAGTCCATAGGCACCCCTTCTGCAGCCATCTGCCGCAGGAAACTCTCCGTCCAGGACGCATTGCCTGCAACCGCCGGCCCTCCTATCATAAGGTCCGGGAAGCAACCCTTCAGGTGCTTTGCCACCACTTTGTAAAAGGCGTGGAACTGCTCCGGCGTGCCGTTCCAGGTCTGCGGGCCGAGGTCGGGCTCATTCCAGATTTCCCACCAGCGGATGTTCCAGCGGAAACCGTCGGCCCAGCCCTCGTTATAGTGCCGGATGATGTGTTCGGCGATGGAAGCCCATTTCTGGTTGTCGGCCGGTGCATCCACCCCGTACTTGCGCACATGGTGCTGGATTTTCTGCCCGAGGCGGAAGAAGATCTCTACTCCGGAGTCCCGGATGTTGCCGAGATACCAGTCGGTGATGGCGAAATCGTAGGCCGAAGGGTCGGAAGGGTCGCGGGAGAAGTCCGGGAAGATGGAGGTGATATCCACAGTATGCTCACTCCCATAGGCCTCGCTGAATGCTGAATCGTGGGTTCTGGCAAAGGCAAAACCGGCGGCAGAATAGGTGTCGAAATTGCTGCGGACCTGGGTCTTCTGTGCCCGGCCGGGCCCGTTGTTGACGCCATTCATGGCCTTTACGGGGCCGATGGACTGGTTCGGATGAACGATAATCTGGGCTCCAAGGCTGAACGGGAGCAGGAGTGCGGCTAGGAGAAGGGTTTTCATAATATGCAAATTTAATGAAATCTGCGTAATTTAGCCAAACATATGGAATACGAGCTTATCAATCTGAACGATTACACCCGCACCGTAAAACTATACAATCCCGGATGAAGCCTTCCCCAAGCTGATGCCGATGATAGCAGATGCTACTTGAAGAGCTTCTTGCTCTATGATTCTTCGTAATAATAAGAATAATCAATACCTTTCATAAAGGTTTCGCGATCGTCGATTTGTCAGTCCTTGACAAGTCGCCACCGGCGTGAAAATAAAGTATTTTTTATTATATTTGTAGGTTAACACGACACTAAAAACTTTTTAATATGGGAGCATTTCACGCATACGACATCCGTGGCATCTACAACGTAGATTTCGATAAGGATACCGCTTACAAGATCGGTTATTTCCTTCCCACACTCTTGAAGGCGGACAAGGTACTCGTCGGACGGGACTGCAGAGTCTCATCCCCCGAGATCCATGACTACCTCATCAAAGGCATTACCGATGCCGGTGCAGACGTGGATGATATCGGCCTCAGCAGCACTCCGCTGGTGTATTTCGGCACCGCGAACTATGGCTACAAGGCTTCCGTGCAGATTACTGCATCCCACAATCCTGCCGAGTATAACGGCATGAAGGTCTCCCGCGAGAATGCCCTTCCCGTGGGCCTGGATACCGGCCTCGGCCAGATTAAGGCATGGATTGAAGAAGGCCGTCCCACCCCTAAGGCCGCCAAGCCTGGAAAGGTGACGGAAATCGATATCAAACCGGACTATATCGCCTTCCTCAAGAAGTACAAGGGCGACTACTCCAACCTCAAGATCGCATTCGACCTCTCCAACGGCATGGCCAATCTCTTTGCCAAGGAGATATACAAGGACGAAAACGCCGAATGGCTCTTCGATACCATCGACGGGCGCTTCCCCAACCACGAGCCTAACCCGCTGATTCCCAAGAACGTGCAGCCTCTGAAGGAACTGGTGGCCAAGTGTGGCGCAGACATCGGCGTGATTTACGATGGAGATGCCGACCGCGTGATGTTCGTCGACGACAAGGCCCGCTTTGTGGCGCCCGACCTCATCATCGCCATGATGGCCCAGTATTTCTGCGACGAGCGCGGAGAGAAGAATCCCCGCGTTCTCCAGGAAATCCGCTCTTCCAAGGCTGTGGGCGAGTATCTGCAGCAGTACGGTGCCGAGCTCCATACCTGGCGTGTGGGCCGTGCGTTTGCGGCTCCCAAGCTCCGCGAGATCGACGGTCTCTGGGGCGGCGAGCTCGCCGGACACTACTATTTCAAGGATTTCTTCTATTCCGACAGCGGCATGCTCGCCAGCATCATCGTGCTCCGCATAGTGGCCGCCCTCAAGCGCAAGGGAAAGACCTTCAGCCAGCAGATAGACGAGCTCACCAAGTACAAGAACTCCGGTGAGGTCAACTTCCGCGTCGAGGACAAAGCAGGTGCGATGGAGGCAGTGAAGGAATTCTTCGAGAAGAGTGAGACTCCCACCGCAGTGATGGATTTCGATGGTTATCGTCTGGAATTCCCTCAGTGGTGGTTCAATATCCGTCCTTCCAACACCGAGCCTTACCTGCGCTTCATCTGCGAGGCCACTACCGATGAGGTGCTGGCTCAGAAGATTGCCGATGCGGCCGCTATCATAGAAGGGAAGTTCGGAGGGAAGAGAGCATAGGTGAAGATGCTGATAAAGAGACAGTTAGCTACGGTGCTTCTGGTGCTTTTGCCGTTGATGGCAGGTGCTCAGGAGCGTCGCTTTACTATTAAGGAGGCAGAGAAACTCGTGCCCCGGGAGATACGCAAGCCGGTCAAGTCCATGATTCCCGGCGAGAAGCCTCCCGTGCACGACACCCTCGATACCTCCGATCCCGCCGTGAAGATTCTTTTGATGAACGACGGCACCTGGCACTACGAGCGGGACATCACCACTCTGGCAGACAGCGCCGTGTTCCGCAATAACTGGAAGACGGGCGAATTGAATCCTTACCGCAGCAAGTTGGAGGATCTCCCCTGGAAGGTGACGCTCTGCCTGGCAGATTCCGCCAGCCGCTTCTGCGTGCCGCGTCAGGTCAAGGTGTTTTCTCCTTTCGGATGGCGCCGCCGCCGCAATCATACCGGGGTGGATCTGCCCCTGCCTACAGGTATGCCGGTGTATGCCGCGTTCGACGGCAAGGTGCGCTGCTCCATGTATAACCGCGGCTACGGCAATGTGGTGGTGATCCGCCACGCATCCGGCCTGGAGACAACCTACGCCCATCTCGCGGAACGCAAGGTGGAGCCGGGGCAGTATGTTTCCGCGGGGGATGTGATCGGCCTCGGAGGTTCTACCGGCCGCTCCACCGGTCCGCATCTGCACTTCGAGACCCGTTACGAGGGATACGCGTTCGATCCGCAGTGGTTGATAGATTTCGAGAGCGGCACTCTCCGCCACGGCTACTTCGTGCTCAAGCGCAAGTATCTCTCCAATACCTCCAGGTACTACCCTGAATCCGAGGATGAAGAGGAGGAGATTTACAAGACCGAAGAAGAGGAGCGTGCGGAGGCTGAACGGATTGCAAAGGAGATGGCTGCGGCGAAGTACCACACCATCCAGTCCGGCGACACCCTGCTGGGGCTGGCGGCCAAGTATCACACCAGCGTGAATGCCATCTGCAAGTTGAACGGCATCACCCCATCCACCACTTTGAGAATAGGTAAGAAATTAAGAGTTAAATAGTTATGAAAAGATTCCTGATTATTGCAGCCGGCCTTCTGGCAGTTCTTTCCGCCTGCAAGCAGAGCCCGGAACTCTACACCCTGAAAAACGATTCCGGAATGCAGGTCAGCATCACCAACTACGGCGGACGCATTGTCTCGCTGTTGGTGCCGGACCGCGACGGAGTGCTGCGCGATGTAGTGCTCGGATTCGATGACTTGAAGGACTATTATCCCGAGCGCAACGAGAGCGACTTCGGCGCATCTATCGGGCGCTATGCGAACCGCATCAAGGATGGGCGCATCACCATCGACGGTAAGGAATATCAGTTGCCCCAGAACAACTTCGGACACTGCCTTCACGGAGGCACCCGCGGCTGGCAATATCAGTTCTACAATGCCGTGGAGGTGACGGAGAACAGCCTGAAACTGGAGCGCATCTCGCCCGACGGCGATCAGAATTTCCCCGGAAACGTGAAGGCATATGTCACTTTCACTCTGACCGATGGGAATGCTTTGGATATCCGCTATGAGGCCACTACCGATGCGCCCACTGTTATCAACATGACAAATCACGCCTATTTCAATCTGTCCGGAGATCCTGCCAACCACTCGATTTGCGACGATGAACTCTATATCAACGCATCTTCCTTCACTCCTGTGGATGATACTTTCATGACCACCGGAGAGATATGGCCCGTGGAGGGAACTCCCATGGATTTCCGCACTCCCAAACTGATAGGGCAGGACATCGATGCCGATTACGAGCAGCTTCGCAACGGCCACGGCTACGATCACAACTGGGTGCTGGACAGCGCCTGCGACGATACCGTGGTTGCCGCTGAACTCTATTGCCCGGCTACCGGTATCGATCTGAAAGTCTATACCGACGAGCCTGGAATCCAGGTGTATGCGGGGAACTTCCTCGACGGCACCGTGACCGGCAAGGGCGGGGTCGTTTATCAGCGCCGCACTGCCATCTGCCTGGAAACTCAGAAGTATCCTGACACCCCCAACAAGCCGGAGTGGCCTTCCGCCCTCCTGCGCCCCGGGGAGACATATACCAGTCATTGTGTATTTGAATTCGGAACCAAGTGAATATGAAAAAGATAGCATTTGTTTTTGCTGCGCTGATCGCGCTGGCATGCACCGAAAAGGAATCGCCCAAGCCGGCTGATTCACTCGTTATCAACGGCGCCAAGGATCTCAGTTTCGAGATCGCGGGTGGCACGCAGACAATCAATTTCTCCTCGTCTCCGGCATGGACGGCGACTTGCTCCTCTAGTTGGTTGAGCGTTACGCCCACATCCGGCACGAAGGGTATCGGCAAGGCAGAGTTGACCGTTTCGGAGAACACCGGATATAGCGTAAGGAAGGGGTATGTGGCTTTCGCTGCCGGCACCGCTAAGGATACCGTGTATGTTACTCAGGCCTGCGCGGATCTCTTGAGTGTCGAGCCCGCCGAATTCCGTGTCGGCAATGGCGGAGGAGTGTATTTCTCCAAGCTCAAGACGAATCTCGAATACAGTGTGAGGGTTGAGGACAATGCGGCATCATGGCTGAAGGTCAGCGGCGAAGGGGTAAAGGCTCTGGCCGATGTGACCCTTACCATCAATGTGGATCCGTTGGACGATGTCCACGGACGCGCCGGCAAGATTCTCGTCACCGCCGGAACTCATTCCGCCGAGATCAATGTCACTCAGAGCGGAAAGGATCCTGTCTTTGCCGTTACGGTTGCAGACAGGAGGAGCCCCGTGGATGGGGAATCCTTCTCCGTGCCCGTCACCACTAATCTGGAACTGACGGTTTCGGCTCCCAGCTGGATCACTGCCACCAGGACTGCCGTAGGCTACGATTTCACCGTAAGCGCGAATACCGGGGACAACCTCCGCACCGGCAAGGTGACCATCTCGAACACAGAGTTCGGCAAGAGCGCATCTTTCAACGTCACCCAGAAATCTCCCAAATCCCTCTACATCCTCGCCATAGGCAATAGCTTCTCATGGGATGCGATGGAGTATCTGTATCATATCCTCAAGGAACTCGGCTATAAGGATATCTTCCTCGGGAACCTTTATATCGGCGGATGCACCCTGGCGACTCACGCGAACAATATCAGCACCAACGCCAGTTCATATGAGTATCGCACCAATTCTTCCGGTTCATGGGGGAGCACCAACGGCTTCTCGGCCGTGACAGCCATGAAGGAGCGTGAATGGGACTATGTGAGCATGCAGCAGGCCAGTGGCTCTTCCGGCATGCCTGATACCTATGAGCCTTATCTCTCCACCATCGTGGATGCCGTGAAGCAGTATTGCCCCAAGGCGCAGCGTATGTGGCATATGACCTGGGCATATCAGGCTAATTCCACTCACAGTGAGTTCTCGAAGTACGGCAAGAACCAGATGACCATGTATAATGCCATCCTGGATGCAGTGAAGACCAAGGTTCTGACCCGCGGGGACTTCGATTTCGTGATCCCTTGCGGCACCGCCGTGCAGAACCTGCGCACCAGTTATCTAGGGGACACCATCACCCGCGACGGATACCATATGAGTTACAAGATCGGGCGTTTCCTGACCGGTCTGATGTGGGCAAGGCAGATTACCGGAAAGAGCATTTCCGGCATTACATACAAGCCTGGGTCCTATACCTATACTGATGATGAGATTTTCGTTATCAAGGAGGCCGTTGAGAATGCCTACGTCAAGCCTTGGGAGGTTACCGAATCTACTATGCCTCCGGCACCTCCGACTTATGTTTATCCTACCGATGAGTTGAAGTCGATCTTTACCGGTGCGGGTTATAGCTTAGATAGCTATGAAGCAGTTCCGCTGATTATCGAGCCTAAGGCATACTACAATTCAACGAACTCCTCTGCTTTGACTAGCGCTGCAGGCGGAAGCACCGCCAGCAACATCACTCAGTTCGCCGCCACTCAGATTTTCCAGAAGAGCGAGATTCCGAATGGCTCGGTGATAGTGCTGAAGCAGGGCTATCAGTACAGGCCGGAAGGCTGGACCGCACTCACGGCGCAGAATGCTTCTTCTGCCCGCCCTGCTAATGTACAGGCCTCCAGCAGCAATTCCATCGTAGTGGTTAGCGACAGCTGGTGGGGGAGTTGGAACTACCGTGCCTTCAACCTGGCCAAGGTCTCGAACCCCAACCTGTCCGACGCCGAACAGGAAACCCTCAAAAGCTGCTTCGCCATCTTCAAACCCAAGAACTAACCGCGAAAATGAGTCTGCAATAAACACAAAAGGCCGGGACTTGCGTCTCGGCCTTTCTGCTCCCCCTGAAGTCGAATTATTGAACCTTGTATGGTGTGACTTTTATCGGGTAGTTCGTTTTATTGACGATAATAGTAACTGGCTATTTCCAGAATTAAAAATTAAGCTTTAATGTAAGGCCGGTTGTTGGCGTAAGGGAATTGCCAATACCGGAGGGTGTGTAGGCAAAGTACGGCTCAATATTGAAATCAATAGAAGCACGCTGGGCCCGAATATCTTGATAATACATGTTTTTAATTTTGGCTACACGAACAGCATCAACGATACTCCAAATGTCGTATACAATTCTTGCAATATTAGCGATACTTCCTACTATGCCGTAGTAAAGAGTACCATTTAAATCGTAGTAGGAATCGGATAGCATAACTGCATATAAACCAATATTTCCGAGGCAAATAAGAGCACCTCGTCCCCACTCTCCATCAACACCTTGGCCTAGACCTGGAATTAAAAATGAGGCAGCACCTGCCCAAAAACGGCTGTATGGATCACCGGCTTGAGGTACATAAAGTTTCGGGGTATAATAGGATTTGTATTGTTTGTACTTCATTCCTTCATAAACCTCTCTTGTGGTGTTAGGGCTGCTGCCATAACCTGAAGAGGCGGAACTCTTAATAACCTCCTTTTCACCATCCTCATATAGAATAATCAGAATGTCCGATTTTTTCAAAACAAAAGTAGGGCCATCAGGATTATTGTATTTTTTGTACTTAACTTCTGTTGAGGACACTTCAATAATCTTAGCCATAATGTCGGTGCCATCTTTAGTGGTAATAAAGTCCTGTGCATTTGAATATAAAAATGCACCGAGTAAAAGGCAGAAAACAACCAATAACTTTTTCATGATATAAAGAAAAAATGTAAAACTCTTATCTACATCAGATTATGGCAAAGGTAGCAAAAAATTGTTTATTCTAAAAAGCACAAAAATAGAGCACAAAGTCCCCCTCACTTCAAGGGCTAATTCCCCCTTCCTCCCTACTACACCATAACCAGTCAATGAAAGCGTCCCCGCATCTTGTTGGGGTAGTAATAATAATAACCCCCTCCGTAGCCGCGAGAAAGCGGAAATCCAGCGTGTAATTCAAGAGAAGGACAAAACATTATTGAACCTCTTTCCAAGAATGAGTTCCTGTTTGTATATGACTTAAAATCAATCGGTTACAAACAAAAAGGAAACGGACAAACTGTTATTTCTAACAATTTGTCCGCTTTGGCTCCCCCTCGGGGACTTGAACCCAGGACCCCCTGATTAACAGTCAGGTGCTCTAACCAACTGAGCTAAGGAGGAATTTTGGACTGCAAAGGTAGTACAAAAACTTTAGAGTGCAAAAAATTTTTAAACTTTTTTCGCAGTGTTTTTTTGCTTATATTTGTGATTCAGTAGTATTATGGATATTTCTTTACTGTCCAAGATGATAGGCGAGCTTCTGCTCGACCACGAGGAGGTGGGCCTTCCGGGGCTCGGAGCCTTCATGGCCGAGATGGTGCCTGCCAGTTTTTCGGATAAGGGATATACCATAAATCCGCCCTACAGGCGCGTCACGTTCCTTCCGAGCCGCTCTGAGGATGATTCTCTGGTGGAGCTTTACAGCCGCAGCAACAACATCGATTACGATCAGGCCAAAGCCATCCTCCAGCACTTTCTGGAAGAGATTAAAAAGGATCTCATAGAGAAGAAGATGGTGGCTTTCCCCGGCCTGGGCCGACTGCGTTCCACCCGCCAGAACAACTTTTTCTTTATCACCGATGAGGATCTGGACATCTTCCCGGATGGGTTCGGCCTGCCGGCGGTGTCGCTGAAGAATCACGTGGAGTCTCGCGAGGAGGTGCAGACGAAGGTCGAGGAGCTGGTTGCTCTGGTAGATGGCTCCGCCCCGGTGGCGGTCGCTTCGCCCGAGGAGGCACCGGTAGAGGAGGCTCCGGTGGAGGCCGCCCCGCTCCTGGAATTGGCGGATGAACCCGCCAAGAAGCCGAGGGCGAAGAAGGTCAGAAAACCTGCCCCCAAGTGGCTTAAAACCACCCTCATCACCCTACTTATCCTCGCCAGCGTCGCCGCCGTGGCCCTCGCCACCTTCGTAATCCTCGCGCAGGCGGCCCCTGATTTCATCGACTCCATCCTCTACACCCCCGAGGAACTGCGGATCATCAATTATTAGAAAATGCCCGTACTCCTCTATCCATCCGATCCCGCCCCCCTTATGGCCGTCAAGACCGTAAAAGGAAACAGTGAAATACTGCCCATAGTGGAACCTGGCGGACTGGTGATAGGACGCAGTACCCGCAAGGCCTGCCATACGCATCCGGACCTGCTGCATCCGGTGGTGCACCTCCACATCATAGACCCCTACGATAACATCTTCCTCCAGAAGCGCTCCGCCACCAAAGACCTATACCCCGGCCGCTGGGACACCGCAGTCGGCGGGCACGTCACCTACGGCGAATCCCTCATCGAGTCCCTCATCCGCGAAGCCGGCGAAGAACTCGCATTCGTGGATTTTAACCCGGCATTTCTGGAGAGTTACATCTGGCGCAGCCCGATGGAAACTGAGTTGGTGAATATCTTCGCCACCGTTACCGACAGGGACATCGATCCGGATAACGATGAAGTGGATGAAGGCCGCTGGTGGACCAGGCGCGAGGTGGAGGCTGCGATAGGGCAGAATATCCTTACGCCCCAGTTCGAGCAGGAGTTCACCAGGATAAAAGACCAGTTGTTCGCCCTTCTATAGCATGGCAGACATCAATAAATTCATAAAGGATCAACTCTCGGTATGGCCGATGGCCGCCGCGAACTTCCGCTCCCTCAAATCGGCAGAATACAGGCATTTCGATGTCGGTGGGCTGGATGTCACAGTGCAGTTGAATCCCTGCCGCATCATCTCCTCCACCGCGGAAGTAGATAAGGAATCCATCGCCGCCCGGCCCTGCTTCCTCTGCCCGGCCAACCGCCCCAAGGAGCAGTTCCACGTCAAATACGAAGGCAAAAAGCACCGCAACTACAACGTGCAGGTGAATCCATATCCCATCTTCAAGAACCACCTCGTGGTGGCCAGGGACCAGCATCTTCCCCAGACTATCTGGCATCACTTCCCGGACATGCTGCTCTTCACGAAGATGTATCAGGACTTTACGGTCTTCTACAATGGCCCGATGAGTGGCGCATCCGCCCCGGACCATCTGCATTTCCAGGCCTGCCCGAGAGGGATTCTGCCGCTCGAACTGGCAGCCGACAAGGCTCTGGACAATCCCAAATTCGAGCTCGAGCGCGTGCAGGACGCCAGCCTCTATAAGTTCGAAGGCTTCACCCGCGGCGTCTATATCCTCAAGGGAAGCACCCAGAAATCGATGGCGAAGCTTTTCTATCGCCTGCTGGAATGCTCGCCGCGCAGAGAAGGGGAGTCTGAACCCCGTTTCAACCTCTATTCCTGGTACAAGAACGGCGAGTTCCGCACCGCCGTTGTGCTCCGTTCCAACCTCCGCTCGCATCACTACTATGCCGAGGGAGAGGAGCATCTCACCATGAGCCCAGGCGCAGCGGATATGGCTGGATTCTTCATCGCCCCGCGCCCCGAAGAGTTCCAGAAGATCACCCGGGAGCAGATCTGCAAGATGGTGGAGGAAGTCTCTGTCAGTGAGGAAGATGACGCGCTGGTTGTATGGCGCCTGACCCGCACCCAGCGCAAGATCGACGTCGGGATCATGGCCGCCCGCGAGATAGTATTCGAGATCATTTCCGGCGGTGCAGGCCCCCAGAGAGTCAGCTGGGTGGACGGCAAGATCAACTACAACGGCATGCTCTACGACGAGCTGACCTTCGAGGCCGTCACGCGCTCCACCCTCTTCAGCGAGCCTACCTTCATATTATATGATATGCCCATCGGAATAGGATTCCACTGGGAGCAGAAGATTACCCGCCGTTTCGCCGGCCGCCTCCGTTTCATCGTGGAGGGGGATATGATAAGGGCGGTGAACCGCATCGGGCTGGAGGATTATCTGCTGAGCGTGGTTTCTTCCGAGATGCATGCCGATGCGCCGCTGGAGTTCCTGAAGGCGCACGCGATAATCTCCCGTTCCTGGGTGATGAGCAATCTTCGCAGCCACGAGCGTTTCGATGTGTGCGCGGATGACCACTGCCAGCGCTATCAGGGCCTGGATGGTGCCGTGGGCCCGAATGTCCGGGATGCCGTGGACCGCACCTGGGGGAGCGTCCTCACTTATAAAGGGGAGATTTGCGATGCTCGTTATTCCAAGTGCTGCGGCGGCACGACCGAACTCTTCAGCACTTGCTGGGAGGATAAGGATTATCCCTATCTGCAGTCGGTCCCGGACGTGCCGGAAGATGGCGGCCGCCCATTCTGCGACACCGACGATGAGGAGATCCTCCGGAAGGTGCTGAACGATTACGACCTGAAGACGCGGGACTTTTTCACCTGGACCGAACGTCTGGATAGCAGAATCAAGTACCTGAAGCCCCTGAAACGCGGCCCGTCCGGCAGGATATATGAACTTGAGATTGAGGATGAAAAGGGCCGCAGGGTGATAGGCAAGGAACTTGCCATCCGCCGCGCCCTCAGCGACAGCTGCCTCAAGAGTTCCGCCTTCGAGGTGGAATGGAAGGGGGATGAATGCATCCTCCACGGGCGTGGATGGGGGCACGGGGTAGGCCTGTGCCAAATCGGAGCGGCAGTGATGGCATCGAAGGGATACGATTGCGCCGCGATCCTCCGCCACTATTATCCCGGCACCGAAATAACTCCACTGAAGGATGAGTAGGCAGAAATCACCATGGCTCTGGGTCCCTACGCTTTACTTTGCGGAGGGGATACCTTATTTCATTGTGAATGTTGTGTCCGTGACGATGTTCAAGCGCCTCGGCATGGGCAATGCCGACCTGGCCATGTACACCAGCCTCCTCTATCTCCCGTGGGTGATAAAGCCCCTCTGGAGTCCTCTGGTGGATATTGTGCGCACCAAGCGCTGGTGGATTGTGGTGATGCAGGCCCTGATGACCGTCTGCTTTGCCGCCATCGCCCTGGGCCTGCCTTCCAGGACGGGCGCGCCGGTGAGCGCCTTCACCATCTGCCTGATATTTTTCTATATCACTGCGATGCTTTCCGCTACCCACGACATCGCGGCCGATGGCTATTATATGCTGGCGCTGGATGAGCATCAGCAGAGCCTTTTCGTGGGCATTAGGAGCACATTCTATCGCATCGCTTCCGTCTTCGGGCAGGGGGTGATCGTGGTAGTGGCAGGCTTGCTGGAGACGCATTATGAGGATATCCCCAGGGCCTGGACGATGACTTTGCTGATGAGTGCGGCCATCTTCCTGGCAGTTACCATCTGGCATCAATTCATACTGCCGGCGGAGAGACCCTCCGCGACGGGCAAAGAGCCCGGCCCCGGCATCGCCCGTTCGCAATCCCCCCGCAGCTTCCTATCCGCTTTCGCGACCTTCTTCCGCAAGCCCGGAGTGGGCCTGGCGATAGTATTCATGCTGCTGTACCGGCTTCCGGAGGCGCTTTCTGTGAAGATGCTGACCCCGTTCCTGCTGGATCCCATGGATGCCGGGGGGCTTGGTCTGAGCACAGCCCAGTCCGGGCTGGTTTATGGCACTGTGGGGGTGATAGCTCTCACTGTCGGAGGAATTCTCGGGGGAGTCTGGAGCGCCAAAGTGGGGTTGAGGAAAGCTCTCTGGCCGATGGCGCTGGCGCTTGCATTGCCTTGTTCGGTGTATCTTTACATGGCCATGGCGCAGCCTTCAAATCTTTTTACGATTTATTTTTGCGTGGCGCTGGATCAGTTCGGCTACGGCTTCGGATTCACCGCATATATGCTGTATATGATGTTTTTCTCGCAGGGAGAATACAGCACCTCACATTATGCTGTATGCACTGCATTTATGGCCCTGAGCATGATGATTCCGGGATTTTTCGCCGGAATGTTGCAGGAGACACTGGGCTATTCGGGCTTCTTCGTGCTGGTGATGGTCTGCTGCCTTGCAACGGTAGCCGTGACTGCATTTTTGCCATCCAGAATCGACCCCGGATACGGGCGCAAATAAATCTTGGTACGAATTATGCAATTGTTAAACTGAATACTTTAATTTACGGACACTAAAATTGAGCATTATGAAAACGTTCTACAGAATCGCACTCTCAGCCGCAGCGGCTGTCGCGATAGCACTTACGCCTTGCACTGTTAATGCCCAATCCAGAAGCGGCGGCAGCAGCCGTTCGTCTTCAAGTCAGACAACGTCCCGTTCTTCTTCGTCTTCGAGCTCATCCCGCAGTTCTTCTTCGGTTAGCAGCGGAAGCCGCAGTTCGTCTTCGTCGTCTGTCTCCAGGGCAGTGGGCGGCACCATCAGCAACTCCGGCAGTAGCAGCCGTTCAAGTAGTTCTGCAAGCCGCTCCAGCAGCTCCTCGAACCGCAGCAGCGCATCCACCAGCTCAACCCGCAGCAGCAGCTCCAGCTCCAGCTCTCGCAGCAGTGCCAGCACTTCGCGCGCCGGCAATAGCGGAACATCCCGCAGCAGCTCGACCGCAAGCACCAGCACCTCACGCAGCAGCTCTACTGTCAGCAGCGGTGGCAGCCGTGGCACTTCTTCTGCGAGCACCAGCTCGACCACAGTCAGTGGTGGATCCCGCAGCAGCGTGGGCGGTGTAGGCAATGCCAACACCAATAGGAATGTCAATCCTACCAACAGCTACGACCGTCAGACTGCCGGAACTCCTAACGATGTTCGCTTCGACGATCACGGCAAGCGCATAGCTCCCATGCATCGTCCTCCCGTGCCTTACGATCGTCCCGGCTACTTCTACAGCCATCATCCTCACTACTATGGATATAGGGTGCATCATCTGCCTCACTACGACAGATATCGCTACTGGGGAAGGTACTACTACTTCTATAACGGCATCTACTACCGCTATTGGAACAGCGCATACTACATCTGCCGTCCTCCTTACGGCATCCTGTTCGACAGGGCGCTCTATGAATTGGAGCTCGACGTGTTGAGGTTCGCGTACTACAACAATGTTTATCGCACCTATAATGTGGTGAACAGTAACTACTCTACCATCAACGAGCAGAACCAGATCATTGCCCAGAACAACGCGACCATCGCGGCCCAGAATGCCGCCATCGCGCAGAACAACGCAACGATCGCTACCCAGCAGGCTGCTGCTTCCACTCCTTCGGTGGATGTCAACACCCTCAAGTCGTATGCTTCCTTCCAGCTTGCCAACAAGCTCGGCCTCGTGCAGAGCTTCGCAGCCAATGGACAGGACTACTACTACGACGACGGCGTGTTCTTCGTAGCAGATGCAAAGGGTCAGTTCAAGACCATAGTTCCTCCTGCAGGTGCCCTCATCAAGGCTCTGCCTGAAGACTATGAGGCTGTGACCCTCGCCGATGGCAACGAGTACTACAAGGTGGACGACACTATCTACCGCATGACTGTCTCCGACGGTGTGCCTTACTTCGAGGTTCTCGGTCAGCTGCAGTCTGAGGGATAGTTCCAAGGATACTGCATTTTCAAGCATCCGGTATGCAAAACAGGCGTTTTCGCATACCGGATGCCTTTTTTTCGGCCACTTGTATGCAAAACCTGGGTTTTTGCATACGGATTGCCGTTAGTTGCTGGTTTTTTTGTAGATTTGCATTATGGCGTGTATAGGGATAATGGACTCGGGCGTTGGGGGTCTCTCGGTCTTCCGGGAGATACGCAAATTGTTGCCCTCGGAACACTACATCTATTACGCCGATAACGCCCATTGCCCCTATGGGGAAAAATCCCCCGAGTATATTCAGGAAAGGCTCCGCGAGATAACGGATTTCTTCCTTTCGAAAGGAGCGGAGGTTGTGGTGCTGGCCTGCAATACCGCCACCGCTGCGGCTATCGAATGCCTGCGCAAGGAATATGAGATTCCTTTTGTGGGGATGGAACCCGCGGTCAAGCCGGCTGCGCTGGGCACCGAAACAGGTGTGATCGGCGTTCTGGCCACTGCAGGCACACTCAAGGGCAGTAAATATCTCAATACAAAAGGCCGCTTCGAAGACCATGTGAAGATAGTGGAACGTGTGGGGCAGGGTTTCGTGGAACTGGTGGAAAGCGGAAAGACTAGCGGTCCCGAGGCGGAGGCCACGGTAAAAGCGGCACTGGAGCCTCTGCTCGAACAGGGGGCAGACCGCATTGTGCTCGGATGCACGCACTATCCATTCCTCCTGGAAACCCTCCGGAAAGTGGCCGCGGATCTCGGGCATGGGGATGTGCAGTTTGTAGACCCGGCCCCGGCGGTGGCAAAAAGACTGGTGCAGGTGCTGGAAGAAAGGGGATCGTCCCTTGGTGACAGCAATCCGGGTACAGAACTGTTCGCGTCCGGGCAGGATGCAAAATTGAAAGAATTCTACGCCCGCCTTTGACGGGGGCATCGTCGTATGATAGGAATCATCGTCATCAACTTTGGCAAACCGGAGCGGACTATCCGTTTCGTTAAGGAAGAATGTGCCAAGGTTGCGGCGGAGCACAGGGTTGTGGTGGTGGACAATGGTTCAGGGGAGGACGCCCTGGCGGAATTGAAAAGCGCACTCAAGGGCCTGGCGGATATAGTTCCGGCCAATGAGAATCTCGGCTTTGCGAAGGGCAATAACCTCGGCGCAGACTATGCCATCAAGCAATATGGGGCGGATATCCTCCTCTTCGTGAACAACGATATGGTGTTCACCGACGCGGATGTCGTGGACAGGCTGGTCGCAAAGCTGGCGGCGCTCCCTGAAGCCGGAATGATAGGCCCTAAGGTGGTCGGAACGGATGGACGCCTGCAGAGCCCGGAGCCTTATAAATCCTTCTGCCAGAGCCACTTGCTGCCTTACTGGGGTAATCTTATCTATAGCCGGAAAAAGCTGGATGAAAAGATCCAGAAGGATTATGCCCAAACCGCCGGCGCCGGCTGGCACTATCGCATAATGGGCTCCTTCATGATGATGCGGGCAGGAGATTTCATCGCCTGCGGAATGATGGACCCGAACACCTTCCTCTATGCAGAAGAAGCCATCCTCTCCGAGCGCCTGAAAAAGATAGGCAAAAAGGTTTGGTACGAGCCGTCCGTCCAGGTACTGCATGAGCACGGATCGACTGTGACCGCGCATTACAGCCTGGTCCGCCGCCGCAAGATGAAACTGAACAGCGAGATTTACTACTACAAGACTTATATGGGCGAACGCGGGCTGAAGTTTGCCGCCGCGCGCCTGACTTATGCACTGAAAGCACTTTTCGGCCTATGAGACAGAAGGTTTACGCATCCCCTTCCGCAAGTAAGAAGCTGGGCTATCCCAACCCCTACGTGCCGAACCTGAAAAAGGAACTTTCAGGGGCTTTCGATGTGCTGGAGGCCGATAACCGTCCCTGCCTGATGCAGGGCGGAGCGCTCCTCAGGAACAGCGTGAAGGGGGATATCTTCCTCCTGAGTTTCGTGGAGACGATCGCGTTCCACCGGCTTGCATTCATTCAGACCTGCATGGCGCTGCTGGCGCTGGATATCATGAAACTCCGTCGGCGTACCATAGTTTTCTTCTTCCATAATCCCCGTCCGCACAAGGGCGAGAATGTGCTTTCGCGGATGCTGACGCGGCGCTTGTTCCGCTACGCCGATCTGGTGGTGACGCATTCCGGGAATACCGCCGCCATCGCCCGGGAAAAGGTGGGGGAGGATAAGGTGCTGGTGTGCCCCATCCCCTTCGAGCCTGCTGCCGCTCCGGTGGCGAAGGGCCCGGAATGCGACGTGCTGATCTGGGGGAGCATCTTCCCTTACAAGGGCATCGCCGAGTTCATCGCGGATCCCGCCATTGCCACCTCCGGATTGAAGATAGATATCATAGGGGAGTGCCGGGATGCCGCACTCGCGGAGAAGATAACAGCCCTCGCGAAGGGCTCTATCCAATTCGAGAACAGAAGGGCAGAGATGGAAGAAGTGGCATCCAGGGTAGCTGGGAGCCGCATCGTGCTCTTCCCTTATCTGCCCGGCAGTGTGTCCGGATCAGGCTCGCTGACAGATACCCTCCGTTTCGGAGGAAACCCCGTGGGGCCGGACGCCGGAGCCTTCAGGGATCTCGCCGCCCAGGGCCTTTGCAAGGTGTATTCAAAGCCCTCCGAAGTGCTGGAAATCTTGGAGTCCGGATGGAAGGTGGACGCCTCCCGTCTCGACCGGTATATTGAAGAGAATTCATGGTCTGCCTTTGCCGAAAAAATCATTAAATTTGTAAGATGATTGCACAGGAACAGATAAAAGAACTCCGCCAGCGTATTTCAGCGCTGGAGAAGTCTCTCGATATAGAGGGGAAGAGGGCGGATGTGGCCGCCAAGGAGGCTGAGAGCCAGGCTCCCGGCTTCTGGGACGATCCCAAGGCTGCCGAGGCCTTCCTGAAGGGCGTGAGCGGGGTGAAGGCATGGGTGACGGCGTTCGATGCGGTAGTGTCCGCTGCGGATGATGTGGAGGTTCTTCTGGAATTGGATCCGGAAGGGGCTGAAACGGATGCCGCATATGCCGATGCCGTGCGCAAGCTGGAGGATCTGGAGTTCAAGAATATGCTTGGCGAGGAGGGCGACAACCTCGGAGCCGTGCTCACCATCAATTCCGGCGCCGGCGGCACCGAATCCAACGACTGGAGTTCCATGCTGATGCGTATGTACATGCGCTGGGGCGAGCGCAACGGCTACAAGATGACCGTGACGGAGTTGGTGGAGGGAGATGAAGCCGGCATCAAGAGCGCCACCATCCAGTTCGAAGGTGACTATGCCTATGGCTATCTCAAGGCAGAGAGCGGGGTGCACCGGCTCGTGCGGATATCCCCCTTCAACGCCCAGGGCAAGCGTCAGACCACCTTCAGCAGCGTATTTGTCTATCCTCTGGTGGATGACTCCATCAACATAGAAATCAATCCCGCCGATATCGAGTGGGATACCTTCCGCTCCGGATGTCATGGTGGGCAGAACGTTAATAAAGTGGAGACCGGCGTGCGCGTGAGGCACATCCCCACGGGGATAATGGTGGAGAACACCGAGACCCGCAGCCAGCAGGACAACCGCCAGAACGCTCTCCGCATCCTCAAATCCCGTCTCTACGATATCGAGCTCAAGAAACGCCAGGAGAAGCAGGCGGAGCTCGAGGGGCAGAAAAAGAAGATAGAATGGGGCTCGCAGATACGCTCCTACGTGCTGCATCCCTACCGTATGGTGAAGGACCTCCGCACCGGCTACGAAACCGCCGACACCCAGGGAGTGCTCGACGGAGAGCTGAATGAGTTCATGAAAGTTTATTTAATGCAGAAATAGAATATGGATTTCAAGTATGCGCCGATGTTCCAGCTCGGCGAAGACAAGACTGAGTACTACAAGATTCCCGGCTCCGAGAAACTGGTGAAGACCGTCAAACTGGGCGGTCATTGCGGATGCGGAGGCAAAACCATACTGGAGGTCTCTCCCGAGGCCCTCACGCTGGTGGCCCAGCAGAGCTTCCACGACTGCCAGTTCATGCTGCGCCGTGCCCATAACGAGCAGGTGGCGGCAATCCTGGACGATCCGGAAGCCAGCGAGAACGATAAATACGTGGCCCTGCAGTTCCTCCGCAACGCCGAGTGCGCCGTGAAGGGAGTGCTCCCGTTCTGCCAGGACACCGGCACCGCCATCATCCACGGTGAGAAAGGCCAGCACGTCTGGACTGATTTCGAGGATGAAGAGGCCCTCAGCCGCGGAGTGTTCAATACCTACACCCAGGAGAACCTGCGCTACAGCCAGAACGCCCCTCTGAATATGTACGACGAGGTGAACACCAAGTGCAACCTCCCGGCGCAGATCGACATCGAGGCCACCCGCGGGAGTGAATACCGCTTTGTGATGGTTGCGAAGGGCGGCGGCAGCGCCAACAAGACCTATGTCTACCCTAAGACCAAGGCTACCATCCAGAACGAAGGCACCCTTCTGCCCTTCCTGGTGGAGAAGATGAAGAGCCTCGGCACGGCGGCATGCCCTCCTTATCACATTGCATTCGTGATCGGCGGCACCTCCGCAGAGAAGAATCTGCTCACGGTGAAGCTCGCCAGCATCAAATACTACGATGGCCTTCCCACCACGGGAGATGAAACCGGACGCGCATTCCGCGACATCGATCTCGAACAGAAGCTCCTGAAGGAAGCCCAAAAGATTGGCCTCGGAGCCCAGTTCGGGGGCAAATACCTCGCCCACGACATCCGTGTGGTGCGCCTGCCCAGGCACGGAGCCAGCTGCCCCATCGGAATGGGAGTCAGTTGCTCAGCCGACCGCAACATAAAGAGCAAGATCAACGCCGATGGCGTGTGGATCGAGAAGATGGATACCAATCCTTCCGAACTCATTCCGGAGCAGTACCGCAAGCCCGGCGAGGGCGCCAAGGGCATTGAGATCGACCTCGATAAGGGAATCGATTTCGTGCGCGCAGAACTCTCCAAGTACACCGTTGGTACCCGTGTGAACCTGAAAGGCACTATCATCGTGGCCCGCGACATCGCCCATGCCAAGTTGAAAGCTCGCCTGGATGCAGGTGAGGGGATACCCGCATACTTCAAGGACCATCCTATTCTTTACGCCGGGCCCGCCAAGACTCCGGAGGGATATCCATGCGGCAGCATGGGCCCCACCACGGCCAACCGAATGGATCCGTATGTGGATGAATTCCAGGCCAACGGTGCATCGCTGGTGATGATAGCCAAGGGTAACCGCACCCAGGTAGTGACCGACGCGTGCAAGAAGCACGGCGGATTCTATCTCGGCACCATCGGCGGCGTGGCTGCAGTGCTCTCGCAGAGCAGCATCCGCAGCATCGAGTGTGTTGAATATCCCGAACTCGGAATGGAAGCCATCTGGAAGATTACCGTCGAGGACTTCCCAGCATTCATCCTGGTGGACGACAAGGGCAACGATTTCTTCAAGAAATTCTAGAATATGAAACGTCTGGCAATCCGGCTGGCTAAGATTATCAGCATCATCGTGGCTGTGTTCGCGGTGATTCTGCTGGTGCTGCAACTCACGCTGAACAGCCGCTGGTTGCGCTCCAAGGTCGATTCTATCGCAGAGTCGGTGATGCCGGATGGGCAGTTGCGTTACGACCGGCTGCATTTCAAGACCTTCCCTTACTTTGAGGCGGAGGCGGACGGACTGTCGGTGACCTATCCCCACGAACTCTTCTCCTCCTACGATGGGCTGGGAGTCCGGGGGCCGTTGCTTTCGGAGGGACGCGGTGCCGTAGAGGATACCCTCCTAGCCGTGAATCGGCTCGCCCTCTCGGTAAACCCCTGGAAACTCTTCTGCGGCAAGATCAGGGTACGACAGCTGGCGCTGGAGCATCCCCAGATATACTATCACGCATACTCCGAGGGCCACTCGAACCTCGATATCATCGAATCGTCGGATGAGCCGGAGGATACTGTTTCCAAGTCTTCCGGATTGCCGTGGATATCTCTTGGAGACATCCGCATAGGCGAACGGCCGAAGATCGTTTATACCTCGCAGGCAGACACCGTGCACGCCCGGGTGCGCTTCGATGAACTGAGGCTCACCGGCGATGTGCGCATCAAAAAGAATAAGCTCTCGTCTAAACTCCGCGGGATGTCGCTGGCGCTGGATTCGTTGAAGTTGGGAGGCCGCCTTCCGGCCGATACCCTGGCGGTGGCGGTGGATCGCTTCAGCATGGAAACTCCTCGCACGAACCTGCTGGATATCCTTCTGAACGGCAATGCTTTGTATTTCTCGCCGCAGTTGGGGAGTCTGCAAGTGCCGGCTGATATCGATGCCCGGGTGGGATTCAAGAACCACAGCAAGCACTTCGACATCGATCTGGACCACTTGAAGGCGGATATCGCCTATGTGCCCATGCATGCGGAAGGGCGCTTCAGTAAATACGAGAATCATTCGAACGTGAAGGCTACGGCGGGAATTGACTCCTGCCGGCTGGCGACCGTTCTGGAAAAATATGCCGCCAACTTTGTGCCCGAGGCCCGCGACATTCGCACCGATGCCATCCTGAACTT
>JAGCUK010000003.1 GCA_017962925.1 Bacteroidales bacterium | reverse complement strand
ATGGCGCTCTATCCCGATGACGAGAATCCCGCCAAGACCGAGAACGACCTCCGTTCCAAACTCCTGAAGGCTGGCGGCGCGGCGTTCGTGCCGGAAGATCCCAAGGCATTCCTGCCAATGGAGACGGTGCAGCATATTATCGAGGCCGCCGGAGGCATCCCCACCTATCCTTTCCTGGCAGATGATGCCAAGGGGAACTTCACGGATTTCGAGGGGGATCTCCAAAAGGCCGCCGATACGCTCAAGAAGCGTGGTTTCAAGTCGGTGGAGTTCATCACCACCAGAAACACCACCGCTGTGCTGGAAAGCTATGCCGGGTATCTGGAGGATGAAGGATTCATCGTCACCTTCGGTTCCGAGCACAATACTCCCGCGATGGAGCCCATCAAGCTCCGCACCCGCGATGCGGCTGAGCTTTCCCCTAAGCTGAAAGCCATCAACTACCACGGCGCCGGCGCCATTATCGAACATCAAAAGAAATGAAAGAAATCGACCAATTGATAGAGGTTTCCCGCAGATACGGGGCCGATTCGAGATTTGTTATTGCCGGAGGCGGCAACACATCGTTCAAGACAGCAGATCGCCTCTGGGTCAAGGCTAGCGGCCATGCCCTCGCTACCATCACTGAAGATGGTTTTGCAGTGCTGGACCGCGCCAAGCTCAATCCCATGGGCACCAAAGCCTACAGCAGCGATACCGCCGAGCGTGAGGCCCAGGTGAAAGAAGACCTTGCGGCAGCCTGCATCACCAAAGACCGCCGTCCTTCGGTGGAGACTTCGATGCACAATGCCATCAGCTATGCCTTTGTGGTGCATCTGCATCCCACTCTGGTGAATGCGCTGATGTGCTCGAAGCAGGCCGAAGCCAAGTGCAAGGAGTTGTTTCCAGATGCCCTGTATATCCACTACTGCGATCCCGGCTATACCCTCTTCAAGAAGGTCTACGACGAGATCCAGGCCTACAAGGCTGCACGTGGTGCCGAACCGCAGGTGATCTTCCTGCAGAATCACGGAATCTTTGTCGGCGCCGACTCTGTTGCCGAAATAGATGCGGTTTACGATGGGATAATGAACACCCTGGCGGCTAACTCACTGAATATCAACGATAAAGCCACATCCCTCCCCTCCGATATTCAAGGGGAAGAAACCAGTGAAAGCGTTGAAAATCAAGCCATTAGCTGCCATGCGATAAGCGAAACCATCCCTGCCATTCGCCAGATACTGAGCCGCGGAGGACGCGGGCTGAAGACGCTGAAGGTGACATGCAACGAACTCACGAAGCAGTTCACGGAAAGCGAGGACGGATTCAAGAAGGTGGCGGCACCGTTCACCCCGGATATCATAGTTTATTGCAAGAGTCATTATATCTGGCTGGAGGATGCCGATATCGCCAAGGCGGAAAAAGCCATTGAAGACTATGTTGCAAAATACGGCCACACTCCCAAGGTGCTGCTCATCAAGGGCATAGGCCTGGTGGCCGTGGGCGACAATGCCAAGAACGCAGGAATCATCACCGAGGTGTTCCTCGACGCGATGAAGGTCGCGGCCGGGGCACAGGCATTCGGCGGAGAGCATCCGATGGAGCCCAAGTGGATCGATTTCATCGACAACTGGGAAGTCGAGAACTACCGCCGCAAGGTGTCTGCCGGAGCATCCGCCGGCCGCGCAGAGGGCAAGACCATCATCGTCACCGGAGCCGCACAGGGCTTCGGCGAGGGCATCGCCCGCGAACTCGTGAAGGAAGGCGCCAACATTGTGGTCGCAGACCTCAACGAAGTCACCGGCGAGGCGACTGCGGCATCCTTCAACGCAATCTGCAAGAACAACCGCGTCATCTTCGTCAAGACGAACGTGGCCGACATGGACAGTCTGAACAACCTGATAGCCACCACCATAGCCAATTTCGGCGCTCTCGACGCGTTCGTGAGCAACGCCGGTGTTGTGCGCGCAGGAGACCTCGAGGCGATGACTCCCGAGAACATGGAATTCGTCACCAAGATCAACTACAACGCTTATTTCTACTGCGCCAAGGTCGCCCAGCACGTGATGAAGCTCCAGACGGCAGTGGATCCCGAGTACTTCGCGGATATCATCCAGATCAACAGCAAGAGTGGCTTGGAAGGCAGCAAGGCCAACTTCGCTTATGCAGGAAGCAAGTTCGGCGGCATAGGCCTCACCCAGTCCTTCGCCCTCGAACTCGCCCCCTACCGCATCAAGGTGAACAGCATCTGCCCCGGCAACTTCCTGGACGGCCCGCTGTGGAGCGATCCGGTGAAGGGCCTCTATGTGCAGTATCTCAACGCAGGCAAGGTGCCCGGAGCAAAGACTGTGGAGGATGTGAAGGAGTATTACCTCTCCAAAGTGCCCATGCACAAGGGATGCAACCCTCTGGATGTGACCAGGGCCATACTTTATGCAATCGAACAGACAGGCGAGACCGGCCAGGCCATCCCCGTAACGGGCGGCCAGGTAATGTTGTCGTAGAAAACAAAAAAAACAACGATATGAAAACCAAAGCTGTACGCCTTTATGGCAAAGACGACCTGAGGCTCGAAGAATTCGAACTTCCGGCAATCAAAGAAGACGAGATCCTCGCTAAAGTTATAAGCGACGACATCTGCATGTCTTCCTACAAATCCTCGCACCAGGGTGCGTAGCACAAGCGCGTTCCCGATGACGTGGCGGAAAATCCCACCATCATCGGCCACGAATTCGCCGGAATAATCGTAGAGGTCGGCAAAAAATGGCAGAATGAGTTCAAAGCAGGCGACAAGTTTTCGATACAGCCGGCCATCAACTATCCCGGCGGCCCTGTAGGCATTCTTTCCGCTCCCGGCTACTCCTACAAGTACTGCGGCGGAGATGCAACCTATATCATCATCCCCAATGAGGTAATGGAGCAAAAGTGCCTCTTCCCCTACTACGGCGACGCTTTCTATCCTGCCTCCCTCAGCGAGCCTATCAGCTGCGTGATCGGCGCTCTCCACGCCCATTATCACACGGTCCCCGGTTCCTATGTGCACAAGATGGAGATAAAGGAAGGGGGCAAGATGGCCCTTCTTGCTGGTGTTGGCCCTATGGGTCTGGCTATGATCAACTACGTGCTGCATCGTGAAGGGCCGGTTCCTTCGCTCTTTGTGGTCACCGATATCGACCAGAGCCGTCTGGACCGTGCCGAATCCCTCTATACCAAGGAGATGTTCGCAAAGCGCGGGATCGAGCTCCACTATGTGAACACCGGCAGCGGCGATCCTGTCGCAGACCTTAAAGAACTGTCCGGAGGCACCGGATACGATGATGTAGTGGTCATGGCTCCCGTTCCAGCCGTCATTGAGCAGGCGGACGCCATCCTCGGTTTCGATGGCTGCCTGGACTTCTTCTCCGGCCCCAAGAACGCAGACTTCAGCGCCAAGTTCAACTTCTACAACGTTCACTACGAGGCTCATCACATCGTGGGCACCAGCGGCGGAAACTCCGATGACATGCGAGAAGCCATCGACCTGATGGGCAAGGGTATGGATCCCGCAGGCCTTATCACCCATATCGGCGGCCTGAACACCGTAGTGGATACCACCCTCAACCTGCCGGCCATCCCCGGAGGCAAGAAGATGGTGTATACACAGATTACGATGCCTCTGACCGCAATAGCAGACTTCGGAAAGATCGGCAAGCCCGTTTACGACGAACTCGACCGCATCTGCAAGGCCCATAACGGCCTCTGGAACCCCGAAGCCGAGAAATACCTGCTTGCAAACGCAGACAAATTATGAAACAACTAGATGTTAAATTGATGCATCCCGCGGAGCAGATCACTCTGATCATCGGGATGATCTACAGGAGTGGCATGACCACAACATCAGGTGGCAACCTCTCCATACTTGACGATAACGGCGATATATGGATTACTCCGGCCGGCATCGATAAAGGATCACTTACTCCTAAAGACATAATGTGCGTGAAGGCCGACGGAACGATCATCGGCCCTCACAAACCGTCCTCCGAATATCCCTTCCACAGGGCACTCTACAAAATGCGCCCCAACCTCAGGAGCGTCATCCACGCCCATCCTCCGGGACTCGTGACCTTCAGCATCACCCATCAGATCCCGGACACCTCCATCCTACCTCAGGCGCTTGGAGTATGCGGGCCTGTGGGCTTCGCTCCTTACGCCCTTCCGGGCAGCGAACTGCTGGGAGAGAAGATAGCGGCGGAGTTCAAGAAGAACCCTGATTACAAGGCAGTTATTATGGAAAACCACGGCGTGGTGCTGATGGGAGAGGATATCGCCGACGCATACCAGCGTTTCGAGACTCTGGAGCTTTGTGCACGCACTATCCTCAACGCCAACACCCTCGGAACTCCCCGTATGCTCACCCCCGAGCAGATCCAGCATCATACCCAGGCCGTGCATAACTCCTTCCCGCACTTCATGAACGTGGAGCATCCCTCAGACGAGCGCGCCATCCGCACCGAGATCTGCGAGATAGTGCGCCGTGCCTGCCGCCAGGGGCTGATGAGCTCCTCCTATGGCACCGCCTCCATCCGCTGGCGCGGAGATGACTTCCTCATCACTCCAGCGAACGTGCAGCGCTGGGATCTGGAGCCCAACGACATCGTTCAGGTGAAGGACGGGATGATCGAGGCCGGCAAGACCGCCAGCCGCAGCGTCGCCCTCCATTACGAGATCTACAAGCGCAACCCGAAGGTCAACTCCATCATCCTCACCCAGACCCCTTCGCTGATGGGTTACTGCTGCACGGAAGAGAAGTTCGACGTGCGCACCATTCCCGAGAGCTGGATCTTCCTGCAGGACGTGCCCAAGTTCCCCTTCGGCAGCCAATACGACAATCTCAACGCCTTGGCAGAAGAGTTCAAGGTGCGCCCCTGCGTTATGCTGGAGAACGATTCCGTGATTGTAACCGGAGATAAACTCATCAACACCTTCGACCGTCTGGAAGTTGCCGACTTCAGCGCCCGTTCACTGATTATGGCAGCCCCCGTAGGCAAACTCAACCCCATCACCGACTCTGAAATCGACGAGCTCCGCGTGGCTTTCCACGTTGGATGCTGATCGAGCGCAGCAGATAGAGGACCGGGAATATTTCCAAGCGTCCGACAAGCATTTCGAGCATCCCTGTCGTCTTCAGGACGGCAGGGAATGCTGCGTAATTGGACATGGATCCCACATCGCCGAAGCCCGGGCCAACGTTGCCTATGCAGGCGATGGAGGCGGTAACTCCGGTGATGAAATCCAGGCCGAAGGCGATATTGATTGCAGCGAACACTACTACTATCAGCAGGTAGCAGAAGATGTATCCGTATGCATCACTCACCTGTTCGTCCGAGCGAATCACACCATCTACCCTCACACAACTAACCGAGTTTGGGGCTACGGCCACACGGATCTTTCTGCGTATTCCCTTTGACGCAAGGATGGCCCTGTCAATCTTGATGCCGCCGGATGTGGAGCCGGAGCATCCGCAGATGAACGAGCAGATTATCAGCATAGCCATGCTGAGGGGTGGCCAGAGAGTGGTATCCCGTGTGGCGAATCCCGTGGTAGTGGAGATAGATGCGACCTGGAAGGACGCATCCCGCAGCGCTCTGCCCAGGGAATGATAATGGCCGTTGACCATCAGGTCTGAGGTAACGATGACTATGGCTCCGGCAACCAGGGACAGGAATACCTTAATGGTTTCCGACTTCCATATATATACGGGACGCCTCTTGATGATGGCAAGGAACAGCAGGCCGAAATTGATGCCGGCGGCAAGCATCGCTACCGTGAGCACCATCTCCGCGGCGGGATTGGAATAGAAGGCTATGCTGCTGTTCTTTGTGCAGAAGCCGCAGGTGCTGCATGCAGACATTGCATTGGTGAGAGCATCGAACCATTCCAGGCCGCTAAGCTTAAGGGAGAAGACAGTCACCAGCGTGAGCGAAACATAGGTGAGAAGCATGCGGTTGGCAAAACTGTCGTTCCTTTCCCCGGCAAAAGGGTCGCGCGCGACGCTGGATATCTCCGCCCCGGAAAGAGTTGATTTATCCTGTCCCATGACTATCATCGAAAACAAGGTGACGATTCCGACACCCCCTACCCAGGCAGTAGATATACGCCAGAACTGCAATCCACGCGGCAAGGCTTCTATGTCGTTAAGTATGGAAGCGCCCGTGGTGGTGAACCCAGACACACTTTCGAAGAGTGCGTTTACGGGAGTGAACTCTCCGCCATAGAAAAGGTAAGGGAACATTCCGAAAAAGCAGGCAAAACACCATGTCCCTACCACGATGCTGTTCCCCTCGCGGAATGTGAGATTGTGCTTACCTCTGCGGACGAAGATCAGAGGGAAGAATCCAACCGTGCCGGTCAGGATTGCAGACATCAGTAACGGCAGGCGGCTCCAGTCCCCCGGCGTGCAGAACGCAATGATCCCGGATGCAGCCATCAGTCCCGCCACGAACAATAGCGAGACACCGGTGTACCAGGTGATGATCTTCCAATTCATGTCATTTCGTTTTGCAGAGGCAAAGATATCGCGCGGATTATCATTTATCAATACAAAAATTTTTATCTTTGCATTGAAAATATCAATCAGCATGACTCTTCAACAACTGCGATATATAGTCGCCATCGACCAGTACCGCCACTTCGGAAAGGCGGCCGAGGCCTGCGGGCTCACCCAGTCTACACTCAGCCTTATGGTAAAGAAGATGGAAGAGGAACTTGATGTCCGTCTCTTCGACCGGGAGGCTCATCCCGTGGCACCCACCGAAATCGGACGCAAGGTCATCGATCAGGCCAGAATAGCCCTGTTCAATGTGGAGCAGATCACCCAGATTACGCAGACAGAAAAGAACATCCTTTCCGGAGACCTTAGAATCGCTCTGATTTCAACCGTAGCCCCGGTCTTGATTCCCGGCCTTATCAAGCACATCGGAGAAATGCATCCTTCCATCTCCATCATGACGGAAGAAATGCTCACCGCTACAATCAAAGACAAACTCAGGAAGGCCGAAGTGGATATGGGGATCCTGGCGGGGCCTGTTAAAGACCCGGACTTTCTGGAAATCCCACTTTATAGCGAACGCTTCCTGGCTTATGTTTCGAAAGACAACCCGGCTTACTCTCTGGAAAGAATAGAGAGAAAGTCCCTGCGTGGCCAGCCTATCTGGATCATACGCAACGGCCTGCGCCGTCTGGATCCGGCTGATGTGAAAGAAGGCCGTTTCACCTATGAACGATTCTTCGAGGGGGGCCGCGTGGGCACGCTGATACAGGTGGTCAACGACAACGGAGGCATCACCATAATCCCGGAGACACACAAGAACTTGATAATGTACAGCCAGCAGCACTGCATCCGGCCCATCGTAGATCCGGTGCCGAGCCGGACCATTTCGCTGATCATAAGAAACGATTACATCCACGAGGCAAAGCTCAATGCCGTCGTGGATGCAGTCAGAAGGATCATTCCCGGAACCATGCTCGAAAGCAATATTCGGAAGGGCTATGTCAAATTATAGTCGCTGGTAAGCTAGGCGCCATCATAAATCTTTGCATAAGTCGGTTCCGGAGAAGGGTTAAGTAAAGGCATTATTTTTTGCAAACCAACCTGCCGCAGAAGTAGCAGATTGCCGCCACTGCCATACCGTTGATGGCGGGGAAGCCCCACTTCACGAGGTTTGCGACAACTGCGCCGAGCACTACGCCGGCAACAGCGAACCAGTTGACCTGCTTCTCTTCCACGGTGCCGTCGAGATATGCCTTGCGGCGGCCGAAATAGTCGAGGATGAGGATGATGCCGACGGGAGGAAGGGTGCAGTTGAGCACGTTCAGCCAGCCGCAGAAGTTCCAGTAGAGCCATACGGCCGCGACGGTGCCGATGAGACCGGAGATGAGAACCATGGTCTTCTTGCTGAGGCCGAAGATGTTGCTGAGGCCGAGACCGCCGGTGTAGAGGGCGTTGTCGTTCGTGGTCCAGATGTTGAGGCCGAGCACGAGAACTGCGAGATAGAAGAGATTAATGTTGAGCATAACCTCGAAGATGTCGTTTCCACCCACGTAGATGCTGGAGACTGCGCCGAAGCAGAACATCAGGCTGTTGCCGATGAAGAACGCCACCACGGTGGTCCAGAGACCGACCTTGCCGCTCTTAGCAAAGCGAGTGAAGTTCGGGGTAGCCGTGCCGCCGGAAACGAAGCTGCCGACCACGAGGCCTGCACCTGCGATGATGCCGAGGGTCTTAGTTCCCTGGTTGAACTGGGCGATCAGGCCGAGGTCTCCCTTGTTGACTGCCATGACCATTGCCACGGTGCCGAGGATTGCCACGAGGGGAACGGCGATGTAGCTGATGATGGTGAGGCTCTTGATGCCGTAATAAGCACTTCCCGTCATCAGGATACCTGCGATCAGCACGAAGAGATAGCCCTGCCAAGGCATGTGGTCGGGAGTTACGTCAAGGCCGAGGAGTTCCTTTGCCACGGGGATGGCGAACATCGCCAGACCTACGCCGAACCAGCCGATCTGGGTGAAACTGATCATCGCGCTGGGGAGCCAGCTGCCCTTCTTTCCGAAGCTCTTGCGGGCAAGCATGTCCAGGGATAGTCCGCTTTCAGCACCAATCCATCCGAGGGATCCGGTATATGCCGCAAGGATGAGGCCGCCGAGGAGGAGTGCCCAGACATAGCCCCAAAAGTTCAAACCTGCTGCGAGTTGCTGTCCAACCCACATGCTGGCGCTGAAGAAGGTGAAGCCAAGCATCACCATAAACATGCTGAGGGTGCTCTTGCGCCCTGCGCGATCTACTGCTTGAGTCGTGTAATCGACATCAAAACTATTCTTTTTACTCATAACTGTTGGAAATAATATGGATTTGTGATATTCTTCTTTCTGCCAATTCCTTTATCGAAATCGATGCCGCCCGCTTGCAAAGCGCCTGCTCCTTCTCCCACAGTTCGCGCAGGCCTTCCTGAGGCAGGGTACCGAGGTGTGTAACCAGAAGCCAGATTGCAAAGTCCAGGGGGCCTTCATAGCCAAGCTTTTCGTTGGTCAGCGCCACCGGGTCTATCTGGTCGGCACGCTCCAGGATTCCATCCCAATACTCGAAGACTTCTTCGAAATGCACGGGAATCTCGTACCTGCGCGCGCCTCCGTCATAAATAATGCACTTCTCGTAAAGGGCATCCTGATTGTCCATTATATAATTGCGGAACTCAGGCGACACGACGCCGTCGTTCCATCCGAAGTCGATATTCGGCACATTGATGCCGCTCACGCCCTTGTCGGTATATACGGTGAAGATACCTTCGTAGAAGAAGCATTCGAAACCCTCGAATTCGGGGAAATAGGCGCTGATGCGCTCGGTCATCCTCTCCATCAGGGAGATGGCGCGGGTGCCGCCGATGGTGAAGAAGATAATCTTCTTGATGCTTCCCCCTTTGCGGCGGAAACGGTCCACTACCTGATCCAGGCACATGCGGAGGGTATCTCCCGTTGCGATGATATCGCCGATAACCAGGGTGCGGTCCCGGGTGACGCGGAGTTTCTCGTACTTGATGTCGAGGCCGGTGATCACATGCTCCTCGATCGTCCGTTCGCAAGAAAGGAAGTGGATATCTCTCACCCTGATACCCACACGGCTGCAGGCTTCCTCGATAGGATAGTTCAAGCCTCCGCGGAGGATGGTGAGTATATCGACGTCGCCCTCCGAACCAGAAGGGAAAAGGTAACGGAGGGCGGCGACAGTTTCGGGGAGCATTGCTGAGTAGGAGTCGAATCCCACTACTTCGGGGAATGCCATCAGGCGACGGGTCCCTGCCCCACTTACAATGAAGTATCTGTTAGAGAACTGCGGGGAGTGCAGTTCGTATATACTTGTGTCATCTTGCAGGCCGACGTATTGAAGGCTTGCACTGCGCAATGTACTGGACATAAAAAATCCCGATTAGAGCCAATCGGGATACAAATATAAGTCTTTTTTACGGTTTACACCAGCGCTGCAGAAAAAGTTTTCAACAAAATATTAATAAACGGGAGGAATCTCCGTTTTTATCTGCCTGTCAATCCGAAAAAACCGAATAGGCCGGAGTCCTCATATTGTATGACGAACTCATCACGCTGCCGTAAGCGCCTGTGCTGCGTATGGCAATAAGGTCCCCGCGCCTCGTTTCCGGGAGCACACGGTCCTCAGCCAGCACGTCCGCACTTTCGCAAACCGGCCCCGCAATATCATAAAGGCGCAGCTCGCGGCCCTTTCCATCCAGATTCTCTATTTTGTGATATGCTCCGTACAAAGCAGGCCTCAGCAGATCGTTCATTCCGGTATCGAGTATCACGAAGTTCTTCTTCTCCCCTTCCTTTACCAATATCACGCGCGATATCAGAGACACGCACTGCCCCACTATCGCACGTCCGGGTTCTACGTGAAGATGCTGGTCCGTACGCAGAGGAAGATTCTCTCGCAAGGTTCGGAACCAGAGGTCGAATTCCGGGATTTCGTGGCTGTCCGGGTTGTGGTAGTCTATGCCCAGGCCGCCTCCAAGATCGACATTCTCCACACTCATTCCTTCCGATTCAAAGAAATCTATAATGCCCTTGGCGCTGCGGCACTCGTTTGCGAACACGTTCTCCACATCCGTAATCTGTGAGCCGATATGGAAATGCAGCCCCTTGAAACGCAGGTGCGGGCATTCTCGGAGCATATCCGCCGCCTTTTGCATAAAACGCTTGGGAATGCCGAACTTGTCCATCTCCAGGCCCGTGGTGATAAACTTATGGGTCTTGGCATCCACTTCCGGATTGATGCGGAGCGAAACGTCGGCCACCAGCCCTTCCTTAGCTGCAAGCGACTCTATTATTCCGAGTTCTTCGAGGGATTCGCAGTTGAAAGAGCCTATGCCTACTTTCATTGCGTAGATAATCTCGGCGTCGCTCTTGCCCACTCCCGCAAAAACGATCCCGGATGGTTCCACGCCATTGACAATACTCCACTTGACTTCGTTGCCGCTGACACAATCGATGCCAAGCCCACGGTCCTTGATTATCTCTACAAGCCGTTTTTCGGTATTTGCCTTGATTGAATAATGGACTTTGATGTCGTATTTGCGGGAGGCTTCGACGACGGCGTCCACGGTACGGCGAAAAAGATCCATATCGTAATACCAGAATGGAGTCTCCAGAGTGGCAATTCTCTCGGGGTTCTTGAATTTCAGCATATAATACACTCTTTAACCAACAAGAGCGCAATATAAGAAATTATAGCAATCCCGCCAAATCCTTTGGGTCAAGCCCGTCGAAATACTCCCGGACCCGGGCATCCTGAAGCGCGGCGAGGATAGCTTCTTTATCGTATCGAAGACCGTCAAGGCAGGAGGCCAGCCTTTCAGCAGGGAGGTTTCCGATAAAGTCTCCGCTGAAACGGACGTCTTCCAGAAGGCCGTGACGAACCGACCAGTTCACCTCCACGGTGCCGCAGGCAAACTTTTTCGACGCGCGGAACTGGGCCTCGGGAGACCTCCCATACAGCCAATCCCAGGTGCGAAACTTTTCGTTTGCAATCCTTTCTATCTCAGCCTGCTGCGAGTCCGTGAGGATTACCTCCCCGTCGGCGCCGGCAAGTATTCCGTGCAAGGCGTCCTTCAAAGCAAGCACGTCTTTGAACGCGGGCAGATAGTCCTTCAGGTTTGCCACCTTGCTCCGGACGGATGCCACACCGGATGCGGCCATCTTGCTTCCAGGCACGCTCAGCACATCCTGCAGCACGGACAGATCCACGTTGAACATCAGCGTGCCGTGCACCATCAGTCGGTCCTTCCACACGCGCTTGGCATATCCCGAACACTTGCGCCCGTCCACCATGATGTCGTTGCGGCCGGACAGTTCCGCAGGCACGCCGAGCTGCTTCAGGGCATCCACCACCATATGGAGATACTCCGGATAATCGGCGTTCAGGTCCCGGGAGCGGCCGGCGATGGTATAATTCAGATTCTGGAGATCGTGATAGACCGCTCCCCCGCCGGTGACTCTCCGCGCGAGCGCGATGCCGTGGGATTCCAGATACTGCAGATTCACCTCCGCATAGGCACTTTGGTTAAGGCCGATGATCACGGAAGGAGCGTTGCGCCAGAGGTAGAAAACCGGTTCGTCCAGAGGCAGGCTTTCGAGTACGTATTCATCGAAAGCCATGTTCCGGCAGGCATCGGTGCAGTCGTTCAGAAGATATCTCATAGCCAGCCGCAGAAGTCTTTGATTGCCGGCACGATGTATTGTTTCATCTCCGGGAATATGGGTTGGTGGCCGCCGGGGTAGCTGATGCCAGGCTTGCCGTAGCGCTGTTCATAGATGTCGCCATGGCGCACAACATTGTCGTCCTTCGCAAAGAAAGCAATAGTACGGTCCATTTCTTCCTGGGTGAGACCGTCGAATTCGTGCAGTTCGAGTTCTTTGTATTTGTCGCAGATCTCGTCCGTTATCATAAAGGTTTTGGCGCCATCCGCCCTGGGGCTCAGCCACTGCATTTCTCCCTTCATCGTGCGCAGATAATCCGAACTATAAAAAGGGGCGTTCACCAGAGCCTTGCGCCAGCCGCGGAGCTTCTGAGTTATGAAGCCTCCCAGCGAGTGGCCTACTAGCAGGTCCGGCTGGAATTCATCGCACAGATTCCGCAGGAAAGGAAGGGCTTCGTCCGGGTCGAAAGGCACGTCCGGAGAGAGAACTTCGACCCCTTTCAGGAGGATGCGGAGCTGGTCGGCCATTTTATATTTGCCCGAGGAAGCAAGTCCGTGGATGAATAGTATGCGCTGACTCATTTATGCACAAAAACTTATATGAAATGTCAGGCAAATTTACTAAATTTGCGTCGCTTTTTGGTTAGAATCTATCTATTATCTTATAACTTATGGTTAATTACAAAGATCTTGGCCTTGTGAACACCCGCGAGATGTTCAAGAAGGCCGTCGCAGGCGGTTACGCCATCCCCGCTTTCAATTTCAATAACATGGAGCAGCTCCAGGCCATCATCCAGGCTTCTGCCGAGACCAAGAGCCCGGTTATCCTCCAGGTTTCCAAGGGTGCGCGCAACTATGCCAACCAGACCCTTCTCCGCTATATGGCAGAAGGTGCTGTGGAATATGCAAAGGAACTCGGCTGGGAGCATCCCCAGATCGTTCTCCATCTGGACCATGGCGACAGTTTCGAGCTCTGCAAGAGCTGCGTGGACATGGGCTTCAGCTCCGTTATGATCGACGCCTCTTCCCTTCCCTACGAAGAGAACATCGCCCTTACCCGCAAGGTTGTGGATTACGCCCATCAGTTCGACGTAACCGTAGAGGCCGAACTCGGCGTTCTGGCCGGTGTGGAAGACGAGGTAGCATCGGAGGTTTCCCACTACACCAAGCCGGAAGAGGTCATTGACTTTGCCACCCGCACCGGTTGCGACTCACTGGCAATCTCCATCGGCACCAGCCACGGCGCATACAAATTCACCACGGAACAGTGCACCGTAGATCCCAAGACCGGCCGTCTGGTTCCCCCGCCGCTCGCATTCGACGTACTGCACGAGATCGAGAAGAAGCTCCCCGGCTTCCCCATCGTTCTCCACGGCTCCTCCTCTGTTCCCCAGGAATATGTGGACATGTGCAACCAGTACGGCGGCAACCTCCCCAATGCCGTAGGTATTCCCGAGGAGCAGCTGCGTGAGGCCGCCAAGAGCGCAGTGTGCAAGATCAACATCGACTCCGACAGCCGTCTTGCCATGACCGGTGCCATCCGCAAGCACCTGGCCGAAAATCCCAGCCACTTCGATCCCCGCCAGTACCTGAAACCCGCCCGCGAGGAAATGAAGAAGATGTACATCCACAAGATTGTGAACGTACTGGGTTCCGACGGAAAGGCCGAATAATCAAGGCCTTATACCAAAAAATAAACCCCGCAGGTTGCGGGGTTTATTTTTTGTACTTTTCGGCTTGCTCTGCTATAAGTGCCGCATCGTCGAAGTAATTGATTTTCATAGCGTCCTTCATCTGGTGAAGGGTTTGGGCGGCCACCTCCCTGGCATCGGCCGATCCTTTGCGCAGGATCTCATATACCTTGGGGATGTCTTGCTCATAGGCGTGCCTTCTTTGGCGTATGGGCTCCAGGCGGTCGTTCAGAACGTTGATGAGGAACTTCTTGCACTTCATGTCGCCAAGGCCGCCGCGGCGGTAGTGATCCTTGAGTTCATCCAGGTTAGCGTATTCCGGCAGGTACTTGGCAAAGTCGCCGGGCTCGCAGAAAGCGTCCAGATATGTGAAGACGGTGTTTCCTTCCACCTTGCCGGGATCTTCCACCCTGAGGTGACCGGGATCCGTAAACATGCCCTTGACCTTCTGCTCCAAGGTTTTTGCATCGTCCGAAATATATATGCAGTTACCCAGGGACTTGCTCATCTTGGCCTTGCCGTCAGTGCCGGGAAGGCGGCGGCATACCAGATTTGAAGGAAGGAGAATCTCAGGTTCCACCAGAACATCACAGTAGTATGTGCCGTTGAAGCTGCGCACAATTTCACGGCACTGCTCTATCATGGGTTCCTGATCCTCACCGACCGGGACGGTAGTGGACTTGAAGGCGCAGATATCGGCCGCCTGTGAAATAGGATATGTGAAAAAGCCAACGGGAAGGCCGCGCTTGTTGTCGTCGGTTGCTCCGCCTTCGAAACCGCGCATGGCCATTTCCGTCTTTACGGTGGGATTACGCTGCAAACGCTGCACGGTTACAAGATTGGAAAAGAACTGAGTCATCTCGTGCAGCTGGGGTATCTGGCTTTGGATAAAGATAGTTACCTTTTCCGGATCCAGGCCGCAGGCCAGGTAATCCAGCGCTAGCTCTATTATATTCTGGCGCACTTTTTCCGGATTGTCGGCGTTGTCCGTGAGGGCCTGAACATCGGCAATGAAGACGAACATTTTGTCGTAATTGCCTTCGTTCTGCAGCAGAACACGGTTGCGCAGCGAGCCAACGTAATGGCCCAGGTGTAGTTTACCGGTGGGACGGTCTCCCGTCAATATTACTCTTCCCATCTTACTGATTTTCCGTAATTACTATTATCGTATCTTTCTGATCCTCAATCTTCTGTGCTGCTTCATCGGCCTTAGCAGCAGCCTCATCGGCCTTCTTGGCGGCATCTTCCGCGGCCTTCTGGGCCTTCAGAAGATCCTCCTGTTTGGAGGCTATGCTCTGCTGTTCCTTCAGGTCTTTCTGACTGCTCTTGACTTCTTTCTTTGCAGCGCTCACATCCTTCTTGGCAGCGGCTATATCCTGTTTGGACGCCTTAATCCTCTTCTGGATATCATCCATGTTCTTCTTGTTCAGATTCACCTTTGCCTCCGCGGCCTTGTAATCCTGCTGGGAGGTCTTGAGGTCGTCTTCAAGGGATCTGACTTCCGCTTCAAGCTGGGCTACCGCCAGTTTGTCGTTGCTGTCGTATACGCCGTCGTCCGCTTTCCTGGCCTTCTTTTCCAGTTTAAGCGCATTCTGCTTGGCCTTGATAACCGCCTTCTTTGCATCCAGCGACTTTTTCATTATGGCCAGGGACTTTTTGCCCTGTTCGTACTGGGCCTTGTATTCGTCGGCCTGCTTTTGCATCAAATCTATCTCTCTCTGCGCATCGCGGGTCTGGATGTCTGCCTTCCTTTGTACGTCGGCAAGTTCTATCTGACGCTGTTCAACCTGCTTCTGAGCCTCTTCCAGGGCTTCTTTATTGGTCTGTGCCTGTGCTCCAAAAGCTAACAACATAGCCGCGGCACTTAGGAAAATACGATATGCTTTCATAGTATTCAATCTTAGATTTACAAAGATACTACATAAAAACAATCTTAGTCAAGTTTTTGGGCATTTTCTTGACTAAGATTGCTGTTTTTATTGGCCGATAAGGCCGATAGTTTTATTGCTCATCGGGACCCTGATCCTGCGGGCCGGGCTGAGGGCCGCCGCCGAAAGGACCCTGAGGACCGCCCTGGAACGGGCCCTGAGGACCCTGGGGACCGGCCTGGCCCTGCTGGCCTGCCTGGTACATCTTCTCGAATGCCTTGTTAAGGGCTTCGGAATAGCGGTCGATATCGGCAAGGTTCTGGGCCTTAACGGCTTCCTTGAGCAGGTTGCAGTTGTTCTCTACCTCTGACTTTACATCGGCGGGAACTTTGTCGCCGTTCTCTTTCAGGAACTTTTCGGCCTGGAAGGTGAGGGCGTCGGCGTTATTGATCTTGTCGATGCGCTCTTTTTCTGCCTTATCGGCTGCCTCGTTGGCCTTTGCCTCGTCCCTCAAGCGCTGGATTTCGGCATCGGACAGGCCGGAAGAAGCCTCGATGCGGATGTGCTGTTCCTTGCCGGTGGCCTTATCTACT
>JAGCUK010000018.1 GCA_017962925.1 Bacteroidales bacterium | reverse complement strand
GCTCTTAAGGGGTTCCAGAAGGGCCTTGTGAGGCTTCTTGGTAGTGATCTCAGTAAAACTGCTGATGACCTTGTTCCTTTGACCGGGAGTAACCGGTTTGAATTTTCTAACTGCCATTTTCTGTCCCTCCTATTAGATGTTTGCGTAGAAGTCAATCTTATCCTCACCAGCAAGAGTGACATAAGCCTTCTTGAAGTGATTCATACGGCCGCGGAGAAGACCAGCCTTGGTGTAGCGGCTCTTCTTCTTGCCGTGATAATTGACGGTGTTGACATCGGCAACGGATACGCCATAGAGCTTCTCCACTGCGTCTTTAATCTGAAGCTTGTTCGCTTTGCGGTCCACCACAAAGCCGTAACGGTTCAATTTTTCGCCCTGAGCCGTCAGCTTCTCTGTAACTATTGGCTTAATGATAATTCCCATCGCTCAAATTATTTTTTCCTTTCTGCGAGGATGTCCTGAACGCCATCAACCATCACGAGAGTGTTGGCCTTTACGATAGCGTAGGTGTTGATTTCGTCAACAGTGATGACATCAGCGTAAGGAAGGTTACGGGATGAAAGAAATATATTGTCGGAGTTCGCGGGAAGCACGAAGAGCACGTTGCGGTCACCGGCCTTGAGGTTGGTGAGGATCTGTGCGAATTCCTTCGTCTTCGGAGCGTCCATCGCAAAGGGCTCGACCATCACGATTGCCTTATCCTGAGCCTTGTAGCTGAGGGCGGAGCAACGTGCGAGGGACTTAACCTTCTTGTTGAGCTTATTGTGATAGAAACGGGGCACGGGACCGAATACGCGGCCACCGCCTACGAAGATGTTAGCTTTCAAGCTTCCGTGACGAGCACCGCCGCCGCCTTTCTGGCGACCAAGCTTCTTGGTGCTGTGTGCGATCTCGCTGCGATCCTTGGTCTTGGCATTGCCATGACGCTGGTTGGCGAGGTACTGCACTACGTCGAGATAGATGGCGTGATCATTGGGCTCGATGCCGAAGATGTCCTCTGCGAGGTCAACCTTCTTTCCGGACTCTGTTCCGTCGATTTTGTAAACAGGAAGTTTCATAATTACGCCTCCACGATTAAATAAGAACCCTTGGCTCCGGGAACGGAACCTTTGACTACTAGCAGATTGTTCTCAGGGATAACCTTGAGGACCTGAAGGTTGAACACCTTAACGCGGTCCTGACCCATATGGCCGGCCATACGCATTCCGGGGAATACGCGGGAAGGCCATGAGGATGCACCCATGGAACCGGGGTGACGAAGACGGTTGTGCTGACCGTGGGTCTTGCCGCCTACACCTTGGAAGTGATGACGGTGCACAACGCCCTGGAAACCCTTACCTTTGGAAGTACCGACAACGTCTACGAAGGCAACGTCCTCTTTGATGACGTCGGCCAGGGTGACAGTGTCGCCAAGCTTGAGTTCGCCCTCGAAGTCCGCCTCAAATTCAACGATCTTACGCATAGGAGCGACCCCTGCCTTTGCAAAATGGCCCTGAAGGGCCTTACTGGCGTGCTTTTCTGTTGTTTCGTCATAGGCAAGCTGCACTGCGGCATAGCCGTCTGTTTCGACAGTGCGAATTTGCGTGACAACGCACGGACCAGCCTCGATGACGGTGCATGGAAGGTTCTTTCCATCAGCACCGAAAACGGAAGTCATTCCGATTTTCTTTCCAATTAATCCAGGCATTGGTTTGGTTAATTAACTGTTTATTAATACTTTAACAAAGTAACCCCTTTTTTGGGGGCTGCAAATATACGATTTATTTTGCAAATAACAAAGAGTCGAAAGTTTTTGTTATCTTTGTGCAATATGATGATTTTGGATATTCTCGGGTTCTTACACCTGGGTTTCGCAGATATAATTGACATAATCGTTGTGGCGCTGATCCTCTTCGTGGCCTTCCGCTGGCTGAGGGGTTCGAGCGCCGTTAATATCTTCATAGCCATCCTCATGCTCTTTGTCATCCGCATAGTCGCGGTGGCGTTGAACATGAAGCTTCTCTCCGCCCTGCTGGACACAATAATCGACGTGGGCGCCATCGCGCTGATAGTCATCTTCCAGCCGGAGATACGCCAGTTCCTCATCAGGATGGGCCGCTCCACCGGCATCGCCGGAGAACGGCGGAACCTCTTCGACCGCCTCTTCGGGCGGGATCCCAAGGCTCTGGACGACGATGCCGCAAAAGAACTGTCCCGCGCATGCTTCGACATGGCGGAGCAGAAGACCGGAGCGCTCATCGTGCTCCAGCACCGCAATAACCTTCAGGACGTGGTGGATTCAGGGGACCGTCTGGACTCCGACATCCGCAGCAGCCTGATAGAAAATATCTTCTTCAAGAACTCTCCCCTGCACGACGGGGCTATGATCATAGGCGGCAACCGCATTATCGCAGCCCGCTGCACCCTGCCCATTACCGATCGCACCGACATCCCCGCCAAATACGGGATGCGGCATAAATCGGCCATCGGCATCAGCGAACGCAGCGACGCGGATGTGATAGTGGTGAGCGAGCAGCGCGGCACCGTATCCTTCGTGCGGGATGGCAAAATCACCCCCATAGAAAGCCGCAACCAGCTGAAGCTGATGCTTGATCCTCCAAAGAAAGAAAGCTAGGCCGTGGAAGAGAGTAATCAGAAACTTGAACTGAAGATCGGCTTCGACCGCATCCGCACGATGATCGCCGACCGCTGCAGCACCGACTATGCCAGCGGCAAGGTGATGGAGGAGGAATTCAGCACTTCCGCAGAAATCATCCGCCGGAGGCTTATCCTCACCGACGAGATGCGGCTGGTGCTGATGTTCGAGGACTCCTTCCCTACCACCGGATATATCGATGCCATCCACTTCCTGCAGCCGCTGGAAAAGGAGGGCTCGCGCATCGACGTGCTCAGCCTGGGCAAGCTCAAGACGGTGCTGGACACCACCCGCCGCATAGTGCATTTCTTCTCCAGCATCAAGGACGGCATCTACCCCAACCTGAAAAGCCTGGCGCGCAGCGTCAACGTTTTTCCGGAGGTACAGCGGCGCATAGAGCAGATTCTGGATAAGTACGGGGATGTCAAGGACTCCGCTTCCGACACCCTGTTCGACATACGCAAGAGCCTCCGGAGCAAGGAGGGAGCCGTTTCCAAGAAGGCGGCGGCGATTCTCGCTCAGGCGCAGATGGCAGGGCTGGCGGACGCCGACGCCGGGGTCACCGTACGAGAAGGGAAGTATCTCATCCCCGTGGCAAGCTCCGCCAAGCGCAAGATCAGCGGCTTCGTGTATGGGGAATCCTCCACCGGCAAGACCTCTTTCATTGAGCCGGCGGAACTGATAGAACTCGAGAACGAGATTGCGGAGCTGCACTTCGCGGAAACGCGGGAGATAGAGCGCATCCTGACGGAATTCACCGACTTCGTGCGCCCTTATCTGCCGGACCTGCTCGCCAGCGCCGCGTTCATCGGGGAGATAGATTTCCTGATGGCCAAGGCGCGGACCGCTCTGGACCTGCGCGCCGGCATGCCGGTGATTGCGGAGGATGGCACCCTGAGCCTGCGGAAAGCCCGCCATCCCCTGCTGGAGAAGGCGCTTGCGAAGGAAGGCCGCAGCATAGTGCCTCAGTCCGTCACCCTCAACCCCGACAAGCATATCCTGCTGATCTCCGGACCCAACGCCGGCGGCAAATCCGTCTGCCTGAAGACAGTTGGCCTGCTGCAATACATGTTCCAATGGGGCATGCTCATCCCCACCTCCGAAAGCTCAGAACTCCCTGTGTTCGAAAGGATTGCGGTGAGCATCGGGGATGACCAGAGCCTCGAGAACGACCTCAGCACCTACTCCTCCTTCCTCGCGGACATGAAGGAAATGCTCTCCTACGCGGACGCGCGCACGCTGATATTAATAGATGAGTTTGGCTCGGGCACGGAACCCGCCGCTGGAGGCGCCATCGCCGAATCCATCCTCGCAGAACTGGACAAGCGCGGCACCTACGGAATCATCACCACCCACTATACCAACCTCAAACTCTACGCCTCTGGCGCAGGAACGGGGGTGGTGAACGGAGCGATGCTGTTCGATGCCGCCCGCATAGAGCCTCTGTTCCAGCTGGAGATGGGGCTGCCGGGAAATTCCTTCGCCTTCGAACTCGCCCGGAAAATGGGGTTGCCGGAGGCGATCGTGCACGACGCCGAAACCCGCGCCGGGGAGGAATATGTGGGCATAGAGCGCAATCTGCGCAAGATCGTGCGGCGGCGCAAGGCTCTGGACGAGAAGCTGCAGAAAGTGAAGAATACGGACAAGACTCTGGAGGGTCTGGCCGCAAAATATCAGAAGGAACTGGAAGATATCCGGGATCAGAAAAAGCAGATTCTGGAGAGCGCCAAGCAGGAGGCGCAGGATATAGTGAAGGGAGCCGGCAAGCAGGTGGAGCGCACCATCCGGGAAATCAAGGAGAGCCAGGCGGATAAGGAACGCACCAAGGCCGCCCGTATGGAGCTGCAGGGCTTCCTGGGGGCGCTGGAGCAGAAAAAGACAAAGGACGAGTATCTGGACCGCAAGCTGGAGCAACTGCAGAAAAAACAGTCCCGCCGGGCGCCATCCGAACCAGTCGCGCCGGTGCAGAAGCAGGGCCCGCTGAAGGTCGGGGAAAAGGTGAAGGTGAAAGCATCCGGCATGGTGGGAGAGGTCTCGCGCGTATCCTCCAAGGCCGTAACGGTGATCATCGGCAGCATCAGCAGCACCATGGCTCCGGACGCGCTGGAAAGGATATCCTCCAACGAATTCCGGGAGGTCTCCCGCAAGGTTTTCAGCAAGCCGCTGCAGAAGGTGGATGCGGGGATCACCTCGCGAAAACTCGCCTTCAAACCGGAGATAGACCTGCGCGGAGCCCGTCTGCAGGAGGCGCTGGAGGCGGTGATGCACTATTGCGACGACGCCCAGATGCTGGGGGTGCGGAACGTGCGCATCATCCACGGTAAAGGCACCGGAGTGCTCCGGGAAGAGATTCAGAAGTACCTGCGCACCGTGCCCGGAGTGGCTTCGGTGGCAGATGAAGATATACGCCACGGCGGCACCGGCGTAACCCTGGTGGAGTTTGAGTGATGGATGCTGTAGGGAAACGGGGAGAGGATGCCGCATGCCTCTGGCTGGCCGCCAGAGGGCACACCGTGCTGGAACGCAACTGGAGGGGCGGGCACTGCGAAATCGACATCATCACGGCGGACGCCGACGGGTTGCATTTCGTGGAGGTGAAAAGCAGGACCGCGCCCACTACCGCGGATCCGCTGGTGAATATGACGGCCGCGAAGCAGAAGCACCTGGTGCAGGCTGCGCTGAAGTATCTGCATTCAGGAGCACGGAGATTTGCCGATGCAGAAGTGAATTTTGACGTGATTACGGTTTTGTTTGAAAAAACGACCACGATAATACAATACTATCCACAAGCTTTTATACCCATTTATGATTGATCACAGATATTGCGTAATACTTGCCGGCGGCATTGGCACCCGGTTCTGGCCTATCAGCCGGGAGTACAGGCCCAAGCAGTTCCAGAAGATATGGGGGTACGACAATTCTTTCATTCAGGAGACTTTCGCCCGAATGAACAGGATTTTCCCGGCAGACCACATCCTGGTCGCCACCCTCGACAAGTATAAAGCCATGACATTGGAGCAGCTGCCGGAACTTCCGGAAGAGAACATAATCTCGGAGCCTTATGGCCGCAACACTGCTCCCACGGTGGCTTATGCAGCGCGCGTGCTGATCGAAAGGGACCCGGAAGCGCTTATGGTAGCGACCCCGGCGGACCATGACATCAGCAATTACAAACTCTTCTGCGAGACTATCCGCAAGGCTCTGGATTACGCGGAAGAGAACGAGGTGCTGCTGACCCTGGGCATAGTTCCCACCCGGCCGGACACCAGCTTCGGCTATATCCAGGTATCGGGAGGCCCCGATGCATACGAGGCCGGCACTCCCGTGAAGGCCAAGACCTTTACCGAAAAGCCCGACGCGGAACTGGCGAAGGTGTTTGTGGACAGTGGCGAGTTCCTCTGGAACAGCGGTCTGTTTATCTGGAAGGCTACCACGGTGCTGGAAGAGATGGCGGCGTACTGCCCCGAACTCGACAATCTGTGGGACGGCTGGAAAGAGGCCTTCGCATCCTCCGAGCGCGAGGCGTTCATCGAGCGCGCATATGCCGGAAGTATGCGTATATCAATCGATTACGCATTGATGGAGAAGTCCGAGAAGGTTTGGATTCTGCCCGCCAAGTTCGGCTGGGGAGATATCGGAAGCTGGGGCACTCTCTACGAGTTCTCGGAATTCAAGGACGAAGACGGCAATATAGTGGAGGGCAAGGCTCCGAGGATCATCCGGGACTGCAGTAAAGACATGGTCTATTGCGCCGACACTGGCAAACTGACGGTCATCAGCGGGCTCGAGAACTTCATGGTGATCGACACGGACAAAGTCCTGCTGGTCTGCCCCCGCGACGAGCGCAAACTCCAGGAAATCATGTCCCAGCTCGCCCTGCCGGAGTTTTCGGAATTTAAATAGTATATTTGTGGCGATGATCGATTTCGCACTGTTTGAAGATATTCTGGGGTTTGACTCTACGTCCGGGAAGGAACGGCCGCTGGCCGAGTTCCTGGCGAAGCGTCTGCAGGCTCCGAAAGTAGAGACTTTCGAGGTGGGAGACGGCACCCTGAACCTGCTGTTCAGCTGGGGTGTGCCGCGGGTAGTGTTCTGCACCCACATGGACACAGTGCCGCCTTATATCGCTCCGCATTTTGAGGCGGACAAGGTCTTCGGGCGAGGTTCATGCGATGCCAAGGGTCAGATAATTGCCTTATATACAGCCTGTTGCGCTCTTGCCGCAGCGGGGCGCGACGGCTTCGGGCTGCTGCTTTTGAGCGGAGAGGAAACCGGATCCTGGGGCGCCAAGGCCTTTGCCAAACTGCCTTTCAAGGCGGATTTGCTGGTGATTGGCGAGCCCACAGAGAACAAGATGATATCCGCCTCCAAGGGCACCAAGGCCTACGAACTGGTGTTCAAGGGCGAGGCTTTCCATTCCGGCTATCCGCAGTTCGGCAGCAGCGCGGTAGAAAAGTTTGTGGACTTCGTCAATGCGCTGAGAACCAAGCACTTCCCCTTCGACGATGTGCTTGGAGATACCACCTACAACATCGGCAAAGTGGTGAGCGACAATCCTCAGAACATTCTGAGTCCGGAGCTGCGTTGCAAACTATATTTCCGCACCACCTTCGCATCGGACGGGCCGGTGCATGAATGGATGATGCGCGAGGTTGCCGGCAGCGGCATCTCAGTGAAGTTCGTGGGTGGCGACATCCCCGCATCCTACACCACCTTCCCGGGCTTCCCGGCCGGGCCGGCATCTTTCGGGAGCGATGCTCCGCACCTGCTGAACTTCCGCCGCAAAATCATCTGCGGCCCCGGCAGCATCCGTCACGCACATCGCACCGACGAGCATGTGCTGACGGCTGATCTTGAAACCGCCGTCCGCAATTACATTCGCTTTTTTGAATTAGCCTAGAGCAGGCCCTTTTCCAGCATCAACTGGGCAATCTGCACGGCGTTGGTGGCAGCGCCTTTGCGGAGGTTGTCGCTGACGCACCAGAAGTTGAATCCAGTCTCGATGCTGAAATCCCGGCGGATACGCCCCACGAACACTTCATCCTTCCCCCAGGCATAAATAGGCATGGGATAGACGTTCTGCGCGGGGTCATCTTGCACCACCACTCCGGGCATGGAGGCCATCAGGCTGCGGATCTGCTCCAGGGTAAAAGGTTTGCAGGTTTCCACGTTGATGCTTTCGGAGTGCCCTCCTTGCACCGGCACGCGAACGGTGGTGGCAGTGACGGCGATGCTCTCGTCCCGCAGGATCTTGCGGGTTTCATTCACCATCTTCATCTCCTCTTTGGTATAGCCGTTCTCGAGGAAGGAGTCGATGTGCGGGAGGATGTTCTGGTCGATGGGATAAGGGTACGCGGCAGGATATTCTCCCCAATGGCCCAGGGCAGTCGCCGGAGCCAGCAGGTCGCCTTCGGGCCTCTCCTTCTCCGCAATTGCGCGTTCAGTATTCATCTGGGAGATGGCCTTGTAGCCGGTGCCGGTCACACTCTGGTAAGTAGAAACCACTATCCTCTTGATACCCAGCGCCTTATGCACGGGCGCCAGAGCCAGCACCATCTGTATGGTGGAGCAATTTGGATTGGCGATTATGAAGTCATCCGCGGTCAGGACATCCCCGTTGATCTCGGGGACCACCAGCTTCTTGGTAGGATCCATGCGCCAGAAGGAGGAGTTATCCACCACCCGGCATCCTACCTCCGCAAAGCGGGGAGCCAGCTGATGCGAGGTCTCGCCCCCGGCGCTGAAGAGCGCAAGCTGCGGCTTCGCGGCGATGGCATCATCCGCACTCACAACCGTCCACTCGCGGCCTCCGAATGAGACCTTGCGGCCTATGGATTTTTCGGATGCCACCGGGATCAGTTCATCTACCGGGAAGTGCCTTTCCTCCAGCACCTGCAACATTCTTGTGCCAACCAGACCCGTGGCACCGACCAACGCGACTTTCATATCAGGATTCTCTTTTTTGCAAAGATAGTAAATTGCTGTTTTATTTTTACCTTTGTATTCGCGCAGCAGTCAATCTGTTGTGTATTAATTGATTACTGGAAAGAGAATCGTTGAATTTTGCCGATTCTGTTATGAGGAAGTTATTGATTATCAGTATTTTAAGTGCTGCAGCGTTGCTGCCTGGGCGGGCGCAGTCAGTGGAGGTGGATGCCTCCGTGGAGTTGTTTTCTGCGTATATCTGGCGAGGCGATAAGGTTTGCGGCACGCAGATCCAACCTTCGGTGACTTTCAACTATAAGAATTGGGCGCTGCAGAGTTTCGGCTTCCTGGCCATTGATGGTTCTTACAAGGAAATAGACTGGGACTTATCGTATAAGATCGGCGCCGTTTCCCTGCATTTCGCGGATTATTTCTATCAGGGATTCGGATATCCGAAGCCGGAGAACTACTTCGATTTCAATAAGAACACTTCCACCCACGTGCTCGAGGGTATAATCTGCTATATCCCGGAGAATCTGCCCTTCAGCGCCAAGTGGTTCACTTTCGTTTTCGGCAGCTGGCTGCCTTCCACCGGGGAAAATGCGTTCTCGTCCTACCTGGAACTGGAGGTCTACCACAAGTTCGAGAATAGCGGCAAACTTTCGTTCTTCATGGGTTCCAGCGTGCTGAAAGGCCCCTACACCGGCTACAAGGAAGACTTTATGCCCATCCACCTGGAACTCCGCTACGCCCGCGACCTCGAAGCCGGCGGCATCAAAATCCCTGTCACCGCAGCCTATATAATAAACCCGTACGCCCGCACGAGTTTCCTCAATGCAGGCGTAGGGATCAGGTTCTAAAGGGATTACCTCAGAATATCGTTCAGCACAGAGGCAGCGGCCATGCGCGCGCCTTCACCGGCTCCCTGGATCAGCAGGGGGTAGGGATGATATGCGCTGCGGATGATGATGGCGTTCTCCGAACCTTTGATGCGGTATGCAGGATGCGTGGCGTCCACATTCTGCACGCGGATGGATGCCTTGTAGCCGTGGGGGCCGGCGGGATCCTTCACCAGTGAAGCGACGAAGCGCTGGCGCTGATGAGCGGCGTCCGCAGCAGCCTCGAGAGCGGCGAAGCGGGGTTCATCCGCCTCCAATTTGGCATAGAATTCTTCCAGCGTCAAACCGACATACTCAGGGCCTATAACCGGCTCTATCTCAACCTATTCCTCCTCCAGCGGCACCCCGGCCTCGCGGGCCAGGATCAGCAGTTTGCGGAGGGCCTCACGCCCGCTCAGGTCGATGCGCGGATCACTCTCGGTCAGCCCCTCGTTCTGAGCCTTCCGCACTATCTGCGCGAAAGTGCAGGGGGTGAGGGTATATTCACTGAGGATGCGGTTCAGGGTGCAGCTGACCACGGCCTCTATGGAGATGAGTTCGTCGCTGGAGTTTGCCCCGGCGGAGATGCTTTCCAGCATCGGCAGAGCAGATCCGACGGTGGTTTCGTAGCGAAGAAATACCCCGTTCTCCTGAGCGGCGGCCTTCATCGCGGCGTACTCCACGAAGGGCACTGCCAGCGCCCGGCGGTTGGAGCTCACGATGTTGATGCCTTCGCGCAACAACCCTTCGTACTCGCGCCAGATATCCTCGCTGTCGGTAACATCTACGAAGATGCTTCCGCGGGGGGATATCTTACGCACCCGGGCGGCAATGCCGTGATCACTACTAAACTCTTCTATATGAAGCACTTTGCCCGTCCTTTCCGCAATACGCTCCCCGGAAGTCCGGATCAAATCCACCAGAGCAGTACCGACCGCACCCCGGCCCGCGATATACAGATTCAGCGAACTCAGAGGCACGACCTCGAAGAACTCACGATGAATGGCATTCAGAGCCTCGCGGGCAACCGCCAGACGCACAGTCACATAGACATTGGTGCCGTCCGACGAACACGCGAGAGTCTTGATCCCGGCCTTCTTGAGGCAATCCTCAGTGCGGGCACAGGCGGCCTCTCCATTGATGTTGCCGTTACTTACCAGGCAGATGAGAGACTCCCCTGCGAGAGTATCGTCCGTGCTCGTAACTCCCATCCACTCAGCGACTTCCGGTTCAGGAAGCAGCGACACCACGGTGCCCGGATTCTCCGGCTCGAAGGTGTTGAGTATGCGGATGGCTATGCCCGCCTCCATCGCCGGCTGCACGGAAGGAGCGTAGAGCACCTTCGCCCCGTGAGTGGCCATGTCGAGGGCGGCCTGATAGGAGATTTCAGGAATGGTGCGCGCAGCGGGGACCACCTTGGGATTGGCGGTCATTATACCGGGCACGTCCGTCCAAATCTCCAGGCGGTTTGCCTTGAGGGCGGCGGCGAAAATGGATGCACTGAGATCGGAACCTCCACGGCCGAGCGTCGTCACTTTGCCTTCGTATTCGCTGCAGATAAAGCCCGGAGCGACAAAGATTTCCACCTCGGGCTCGAGAGCCACGGCGGTGGAGATATTGTTATAGGTAAGGGTAGAATTGTTCTTGATTACGAGGATTCTGGAGTCCAGCCATTTAGTGCGGAAACCCTCGCAGCGGAGTTTCTCCGCGATGATGGTGGTGGAGAAAAGTTCTCCGTAGGTGACCATTTCATCCTCCGGCGCAGCGGCAAGCTTGTCGAACAGCCCCTGGACCTTAGCGGAGATTTGCTCCCGCTCCGCCCCGGTAAAGAGACGGCGGATGATATCGTCGTGCCTGGACTTGAGGCTGTCCAGCATTACCTGGCGTTCTGCGCTGCCACGTTCAGTGCGAGCCAGGCCCAGCAAAGAATCCGTGCATCCGGAGATGGCAGAACAGACCAAGGCCACCCGGTCCATCCGGGCAGCCTTGGATACGATGTCGATGACCCTCGATATGTTGGTGGCATTCGCAACGGAACTGCCACCGAATTTGAGGACCTGCATTTTAGTCTTCCTCTTCCTCCTGAGCAGCGTACTCGGCGAGGAGCTTGGTCTGCACTTCAGCAGGCACAGGCACATATTCCGCGAACTTCATGGTGAAGGTTGCGGAACCGCCAGTGAGTGAACTCAGGGTGGTGGAGTAGCGGTAGAGCTCTGCGAGCGGAACGCGGGCGTGGAGAACAGTGAAGCTGCCTTCCACATCCTGGTTCATGATCATGCCGCGACGGGTGTTGAGGTCGGACATGCAAGGGCCAACATAGTCGCTGGGGGTGAAGATATCCACGTTGTAGATAGGCTCGAGAATCTTCGGACCTGCGTTGCGGAATGCCTCACGGAAGGCGTTGCGGCCTGCGATGATGAAGGCGATTTCCTTGGAGTCCACGGGGTGCATCTTACCGTCGTAAACGTAAACGCGGATGTCGCGTGCGTAGGAACCGGTAAGAGGGCCTTCCACCATGCGCTCCTTGATACCCTTGAGGATAGCGGGCATGAAGCCGAGATCGATAGCGCCGCCGACCACGCAGTTGTAGAACTCCAGTTTACCGCCCCATTCGAGCTCGGTGATATCCTGGGTCTTGATGTTCAGCTGAGTGTCCTTGCCGGCGATCATGAACTTGGTGTTGACCTCACCCTCTGCAGGGCAGACGAGGAGATGAACCTCACCGAACTGTCCTGCACCACCGGACTGCTTCTTGTGACGGTACTGAGCGGTTGCAACCTTGGTGATAGTCTCGCGATAAGGAACCTTCGGAGCGTAAAGCTCGACATTGAGCTTGAACTCGTTGTTCAGGCGCCACTTCACGAAGTTGATGTGCTGCTCGCCCTGACCGCTGAGAATGGTCTGGCGGAGTTCCTTGGAATATTCCACGATTGCGGTGGGATCCTGTGCTGCGATCTTGTTAAGAGCATCGCCCATCTTGGCCTCGTCGTTCTTGTCGACGGGCTTGATGGCGCAACGATACTTGGGCTCAGGGAACTGGATGTGCTCGTAAGCCTCGCATCCGCTCTCGGCCAGGGTGACGTCAGTCCTGCCGGCCTTGAGTTTCATGACGCAACCGATGTCGCCTGCGCGGAGCACGGGAACCTTCTCCTTCTTGGAGCCTGCCACGGCGTAGATGGCGGAAAGACGCTCACCATTGCCACTTTCAGGGTTGGTAAGATCGGCGCCTTCCTTGAGCACGCCGCTCATCACCTTGAAGTATGACACATCGCCGAGGTGCTGCTCGACGCTGGTCTTGAAGATGAAGATGCTGCAGGGAGCTGCTTCCTTGCAGACAACCTCTTTGCCGGACAGGGTCTTGTTGGCAAGGCCTTCGGGGCTGTGGGTCGCCTTCACGCAGAACTCCATGATCTTCTTGACACCGATGTCCTTCTTTGCGGAGAGGCAGAACACGGGCATGATCTCGCCCTTTGCGATTCCGAGCTTGAGGCCCTTTGCGAACTCCTCGTCGCTGAGGGTAAGTTCGTCCAGGTACTTCATCATGAGCTCATCGTCGGCCTCTGCAGCCTTCTCCATGAGGGCCATGCGCATCTCCTCTGCCTCGTCGGCATACTGAGCGGGGATTTCAAGCTCTTCGCACTTGCCGTTTGCATCGAGGAAATGATAGTACTTCATGTCCAGGACGTCCACAAAACCGTCGAAGTTTGCGCCCGGGTTGACGGGGAACTGCACGAAAGCGGCCTTGCTGCCGAATGCGGACTTGATGCTGTCGTGAGCCTGGTCCCAGTTTGCCTTCTCGTGGTCGAGCTGGTTGACTGCGAGGAGGAGGGGCACATTATATTTGCCGGCCTGACGGGCGAAAATCTCGGTGCCGACCTCAACGCCCTGAGTGCCGTTGACGAGGAGAATTCCGGTCTCACAGACCTTGAATGCCTCGACTGCGCCGCCGATGAAATCGTCGGAGCCGGGAGCGTCGATGATGTTGAACTTGGTGTTCATTAATTCGGCATAGAGGGCCGATGCGAATACGGACTTCTGGTTTGCCTGCTCGAATTCGGTGTTGTCGGAGACGGTGTTCTTGTCTTCCACGGTGCCGCGGCGGTCGATGACCTTGCCTTCGAAAAGCATGGCTTCAGAGAGTGTGGTCTTGCCGGACTTGGAGCTGCCCAGGAGAACCACATTGCGGATGTCTTTGGTTGAGTAATCTTTCATTTTGGGTATAATGTTATTTAAAATTTTCGCGCGTATGTGTGATAGCCTGCAAAGTTAATAACTTTTGAAAGGATTGCAAAATTTCAACGCCTTTCATTCCCATTTCATCGTAAAGAATTTCATCCAGGTCCGAAGGTGATACGCGCAAGGCCGCGCAAAGATCATAGTAAGAGATGTCCGGATCTTCATAGATGCGGTCTTCCAATAACATTTGCGAAAAGTTAAGATAAATGGCAGCAATTGTTTTCATAATCAATCATTTTTGTTGAGACAAACATACTTACACTGTTCGGTAAATGCAACTTTTCAGTAGGTACGACATGGGGGTAAAATTTAAAATTTACGTTTGAGGGGGTATTTTGTATAGTAGGACTATACTTTGTGTAGTAATAATGGCTGGTATGGACTTTTTCTGTAGGATACTTTTGCCTAACGAAACACTACAGAATTATGAAAGACGGTTCATACTTCAAGAAAATCCGCAAGGAAATGCACTACTCCCAGGAGGAGTTGGCGGAGCGCATGGGCGTGACCAGAGGGACATACATCAACCTCGAAGCCGGTAAAACCAAGATTGTCACCGACAGTGTGCTGAAATTCTGCCAAGCCACCGGCATTTCCCTTCTGGAGGTAATCCAGGCTTGTTATCCAGAATTCTGCAGCACTCTTCTCCGGGAAGATGCTCAATACAAACAACTGCTCAAACAGACCGTGGACGAATATGAAGACCGCCTCACGGCCAAAAACGAAGAACTGAAACAGAAAGAGCAGATGTATACCCTGCTGCAGGAAACCGTCAAAACCCAGCGCAAACTCATCGAATTCTACGAGCAGCCTTCTGCTAAAAAAGATTAACTTTGTGGCTGATGCCACAGGAAATCAAACTGCTGCCGTTCCTTCAGGAAGGGCGGATCGAAGCGGGCTGCGATGAAGCAGGCCGCGGGCCCCTCGCCGGGCCGGTCTATGCGGCGGCCGTCATCCTTCCTCCGGACTTCCGTCACCCCCTTCTGAACGACTCCAAGCAGATGAGCGAAAAGGCCCGGAACGAGCTTCGTGAAGTGATTGAGCGTGAGGCCGTTGCGTTTAAAGTGGAAGCCGTCCAGGCCGAAGAAATCGACCGCCTCAACATACTCTGGGCATCCGTCACTGGCATGCAACGCGCCGTACTCGGATTATCCGTAAAACCGGACTTTCTGCTCATCGACGGAAACAAGTTCCGGCCCTTCGAAGGCTACGGCCGGGACGCCTATAAAACCGTGATTCACGGGGATGCCACATACGCCTCCATCGCGGCGGCATCCGTGCTCGCAAAAACCTACCGGGACGAGCGTATGCGAGAGCTCGCACAGCAGTATCCAGGCTATGGCTGGGAGCGGAATATGGGCTATCCAACCCCTGAACATATCGAGGCCATCCGCCGCCTCGGCTACACCCCCGAACACCGCAAATCCTTCCACCCCGCAGCGCTCGAGCCAAGCCTCTTTTAATATCGGCAATTCTTTATTATATTTGTAGGATTTATAGAAATCACGCAAATATGAAAAAGATATTCTTATCCCTTGCCTGCATTCTGGGCGCCCTTTCCGCCTGGGCAGATGAAGGCATGTGGCTCTTGCCCATGCTGCAGAAGTTTAACGAAGATGCAATGCGCAACATCGGCTGCCGCCTGACCGCCGAAGACATCTACAACATCAACCACGCTTCGCTCAAAGACGCGATAGTGCAGTTCGGTGGAGGTTGCACCGGCGAGGTTATCTCGCAGCAGGGCCTGGTTTCCACGAACCACCACTGTGGCTACAGCAGCATCCAGCACCTCTCCACCCCCGAAAAAAACTATCTGGAGGATGGTTTCTTTGCCAAGAGCCTGGACGAGGAGATCCCCGTTCCCGGCCTCAAAGTCACATTCATGAAATATATGAAGGACGTGACCGACAATCTGGCCAAGCTCGAAGGAGATGCATTCAAGGCCCAACGCAAAGAGATCGAAGATGCCGCGGAGAAGGCAAATCCCGGGTGCACCGCGAAGGTTACCTCTTTCTACAACGACAACGTCTGGTATCTGATTGTTTATCAGGTCTATAAGGATATCCGTTTCGTGGGCGCCCCGCCCGCATCGATGGGTAAATTCGGCGGCGAGACCGACAACTGGATGTGGCCTCGTCACACTTGTGACTTCTCCCTCTTCCGCATCTATGCAGGTGCCGATAACGAACCCGCAGAGTATTCTAAAGACAACAAACCTTACACTCCGGTCAAGTCCCTCAAGATATCTCTCAAGGGCACCCAGGAAGGGGATTTCACCTTCATCATGGGTTACCCCGGGCGCACCCAGCGTTTCCAGACCGCAGCCGAGCTGCAGGACATGGTGGAGATCAACAACCTCCGCGTGGAAGCCCGCACCGTGCGTCAGAAGGTTATGTGGGATGAGATGATGGCAGACCCGGTGGTGCGTCTGCAGTATGCAAACAAGTTCGCTGGCAGCGCCAACGGCTGGAAGAAGTGGCAGGGCGAGGACCTGGCCTTCAAGAAACTGAACATCATCGGCCGCGAGACCGCCAAGGAAGAGGCCCTCACCAAGTGGATAAACAAGAAGAAATCCCGCCGCGAGGCCTGGGGTTCCGCCATCGGGAACATCGATAAATACATCCAGGACAAGAAAGAAGTATCCCGTAACCTTATCCTCCTCACCGAGACGATCGGGAATATCGAACTTCTGTCGAAGGCCTCCGGTAGCCGTCGCTTCAGCGAAAAAGACTACAACAAGGAAGTTGACCGCAAGATTGCAAAGGCCGTCATGGCGTTCTACCTCGACAAAGTGCGCCCCGAAGACAAGATCCAGGTCAACGGCTGGGACCTTACCAAGGAGAATTCCGACCAATACATAGACTGGCTGTTCGAAGAAGGCAACACTGAAGGGCCCAAAGACCTGATGGAAGCCCTACGCAACACGGTGACCACTGCATTTAAAGACGATAGCGGGGTCGAGGAATATCAGAAGGCTACCAAGGACTTTGCCGCGGCACTGCTCGAATGGAACAAGGGCAAGGCCAACTACCCGGATGCCAACTTCACCATGCGCCTGACCTATGGCACAGTGAAGCCCTATTCCCCCAAGGACGGCGTGAGCTACTGGTACTGGTGCACCGCCAACGGCATACTCGAGAAGGAGAATCCGGACGATTATGAGTTCCGCGTGCCTGCCAAGGTGCACGACCTCATCGTGAACAAAGACTTCGGCCGCTATGCAGACAAGGACGGGCAACTCCACACCTGCTTCCTCTCCAACAACGACATCACCGGAGGCAACTCCGGCAGCCCTGTGCTCGATGCCGACGGCAACCTCATCGGCCTGGCCTTCGACGGCAACTGGGAGAGTATGAGCAGCGATGTTATGTTCGAACCCGACCTCCAGCGCTGCATCAACGTAGACATCCGCTACGTGCTCTGGATGGTGGAGAAATGGGGCGAGGCCCACAATATCATCAAGGAGCTTGATTTTGTGAAATGACAGCTGAAGAGATAAAAGAATACCTGCGCGAGGTGCATCATCCTGCCAGGGAGGACCGCGACATAGTGGACCTCGGGATGGTGCAGGGGATAGAGATCGGGGACGGCTCGGTGGTCGTCACCCTGGGCTTCCCGAAGCAGAGGGATCCTCTGAAAAAATACATCCTTGGCGCCACGCAGGCGACGCTGATCCGGCATCTGGGCAAGGGCGTAAAAACTGAGGTGAAGGAGGTGGAGATAGAGTCTCCCGCGCCCAAGAAGGGGGCTGAGTTCACCAAGGAAACCCTGCTGAGCGTGAAGCACATAATCGGCGTGGCATCTGGGAAAGGCGGCGTGGGCAAATCCACCGTCGCGGTGAATCTGGCGGTGGCGCTGGCGCGCCTCGG
>JAGCUK010000017.1 GCA_017962925.1 Bacteroidales bacterium | reverse complement strand
CTGGTAAGGCCCGCCGCCACTGACTCCATCAGCCCCGGAATGAGAGATATAGAAGAGCCCGGGGTGCTCGCGTGCCACCATTTCGTCAAGAAACTCATCGATATCCTCCGGAGGATAACCCTCGTTCCGCCCTACGTAGATGCCGATGCTGGGGTGATTCCTTATCAGACGGACGTACTCCTCCGCCGTATCTTTGAAGCGCTCAGGATCGGCGGGGTTCGGCCCGTCGGCGGGATTCGCCAGCCAGAAGTCCTGCCAGATCATGACACCATAGCGGTCGCAGGCCTCGTAGAAGCTGCGGCTGGAAGTCATTCCCACCCAGTCCCGGATCATGGTGAAGTTCATGTCGGCGTGATACCCCACGGCAACGTCATACTCGCGGTCGCGGTAGTTGAGAAGATGCTCGGGGAAGCCCCAGTTGCCACCGAAACCTATGAAACGCCGGCCGTTCACGAAGATATCCAGGCGCTGATTGTTGTCTTTTCCCCTCATCCAGCACTGCGAAACCGGCGTGTAAGGATAAAGATTGAAGTCCATCTGACGCACCCCGGTCTTGAACGAGCAGGCATCGGACACGGCGCCGGCGGATTCGAAACTGAAGCTCACGTCATACAGGTTCTGCTCTCCGTAGCCTTTGGGCCACCATAGTTTGGGATTATTCAGTGTCAGCGGATCCCAACGGACGGTTTTTCTCTCCCCCGCCGCGATGGTCTCTTCCGTTTTAAAGGAGATATCCCCGAAGCGCCAGTTCAGCACTCCGCGCACGATTGCGTCGGAGTGATTCACCAGAGTCGCCTCGGCAAATAGCTGCGCGGATGTGGTATCCGGCAGAGGGAGTTCCGTGCGCACGAAAGGATCCTCCACTGTCACGGGACCGGTATATTTGATGTAGACATCGTCGTAGATGCCGATGCTGCGCCCGCGCACCGTAGGAATCCAGTCCCAGCCGATGGTCGCGTGCATGGTGGGATTATCCGCCCCCAGAACGCCCCCGTTGGGCCCAGGGAAATAGGCATCCTGCACCTTCACATCCCCATAATTGTCATTATGGATGATCTTCACTGCCAGGCAGTTGGTCCCTTCGGCCAGCAGGCCGGACACATCGATATCCTTCTCCCGGAAGGCACCGTCGATATGGTCCGCGAGACGGCCGTTCAGGTAAATATCAGCCCTGAAATTGATCCCGCTGAAATGCAGGAACTGGCGGGGCGTATCCGGATGAGCCTCGAAAGATTTCCTGTACCAGAAATCTGCCTTGAAATATTCGTCCGAGATAAACAGTTGATTATCAGCATGATTCGGGTCAGGCACGGCGCCGGCATTCACGTAGCTCGCCAGCACTGTCCCCGGCACGGTGGCATCCATCCACACCGCATCATCGAATCCCGGCAGGGAAAGAACCTCCCCGCAGGCATCTACCTCCAGGCAGCGGCGGAGTTTCCAGCTGCCGCCGGCAAGATTCTGGCGGTTCCCTTCCCTTTCGGGGGATGCGCCCGGCGCGGTTTTGACCCCGCCCTTGCCGTAGATCTCCCATTCTGCCAGCTCGAACGGCTCTCCGTTGGCGCTGGCATCCAGCAACGCACGCACATAACGGCCCTTCCCGCGGAGGGAGATTTCCTCATCCGCCCCGATCGCGGCAACATCCTTCCAGCGCTTGCTGTCCTTGGAGGTCTGCACCTTGCCGGTGGTGGGAGGATTGAGCCAGCGGAATACCATGCGGTCGAAGGAGGAAACGGCGCCGAGGTCGATGGAGACCCACTCCTCGCTGGCGCCAAGGCTCTTCCAGCTGCATACTATGCTATCCGCCACCACCCCATCCGTCAGCAACTGGGCGGTATGGTCCACGTCGGAAGATGAAGAGTGCGTGGCGATGCGGAAAAGCGCGATGTTGCGGTATCCGGCATCCCCGGGGACCACTTTCGGCCCGGTGTATTCAGTTTCGCGGCCAGGATAAACCCCTATTCCGCGGGTGGTGATGTCCTGCTGGCAAGATGCCAGGGCGATACCAAGCGCCAGAGCAAGGCAAAGGGTGATAGGTTTCAGCATTATCTAAGGGTGTTTTTAATCTTTATCTGGGATGCCTCAACAATGGGGAGATAGTGTGCCTTGAAATCCTCCCACCGGTAGTAGCAGCCCTCCACGGGCTCCAGCGGGAGAGTGGCCTCGCGCTCATTCATCAGCACCTTCACGAGCATATCCTTCCCCGACTTCCGGTAAAAGATGATCTGGAGGTTCGCTCCCATGGGGAGATAGTAGTTCGGGAAGATGTCCAGGGATTCCTCGAAGCTGGCCGTAGCGCGACCGGTGCCATTGGCGTCCAGGAGGATGAAGAGAGGTGCGATGCCAGAGTCGTGCCCGAAGCGCATGCGGAGCTGGGTGTTCCCCGAGGCGATATCGGCATCGGCGGTTTCGATGATCTGGCCGAGGGTGAAGCCTGCGTAGTCCAGTATCAGATTCTCGGAGCCGGTGAAATTGGCGACATCCAGGAAGTATTTGGCAGACGTGACCTTCCAGACCTGATTCAGTTCTTCCTGAGTGAAGACATCATCGAAGTAACCACGGTCCTCGTCGAGGCAGTAAGTGCAGGTCACTACACTGTGGAAGAAGTCTATGAACTTCATAGGCGTGATCTTCAGCACATCCTTGACTACATCGGGTGTGATGAAGAACTTGCCGGCGATTTGCCTCCAGGGCACCGTCTGCTCGAAATATTCATCCAGCTCCTTTTCTGCCTCTTTGCCTCCGCGGAACGCGCCCTTGATCAGGTACGGGTTGGTGGAAAGGCTGGGCTGAAGCCAGGGGGCGAAGCGAGCGGAAGACTCAGCGTTGATGGTCATGAACTTATCCATCGCATCCAGCTTGGAGATGCAGGACCACATGCTCATTATGACCCGGGGGGATTCGGTGGACACCGCCTCCACGTGAGTATTGCCCTTGAACACATCGGGGAAACGCATGAACATATGCTCTGCGATCAGCTTGTGCTGGTTCTGCCCCAGTTTGGTCAGGTTGCCCTTGCGGAAACGCACTTTCTGGTAGAAAGTCTCGTAACGCGCGAAGAACTCCTTGCCGGCATCTGTCAGCACTCCGGCATCGGACGCCTTGGTGAACCAATCGTGCAGCGTATCATATTCGCTCGTGCAATAGCGGGCCCCATGCCTCGCAAAGTGGCTGATATAGAATGGTTTATAGCCCTTCGGGGCGGGGGTCATCGCAGGCAGCAAATTGCTGTCATACACATAAAAGGACCCCGCCAACTTGGCAGGATCTTGCTCTATAGCCTCCTTGTAGCTCTGGGCGAAGCAGGTGGCGAAAACACCGGTGCACAGCAACAGCCAAATAAATGCTGCTGAAATAATTTTCTTCATTTGGCTAATGTAAAAATATGATATTTGAAACAACTGCTAGATGATATCCTCCCCCTTGCGCATATCCCTGATGCGGAGCTGGGTGAAGGTATTGCCAGCGAAGTAGTTCTCCACGATGGCATAGCAGACATCCACCGGGTTGCCCTCCTTCACGTATTCATAGTAATCAGCCAGGTTGAAGGCGATGGCCGGCACTTTGTGGTAGGGCTGATCCTCCTGGATCAGATCCAGTTTCATATGCGATCCGCCCGCGCCCACCTTGCGACCGTCGCCTGCATCATAGACGTTGCGGGTCATGAAGATGGGGTTGTGGTTGCCGGGGCCGAAGGGCTGGAATTGCTTGAGGATGCGGAAGAACTTGGGGGTGATCTGCGCGAAGTTCAGTTCGGAATCGATCTCCACCACCGGCGTGAGCATATCCGCCGTAATGTGCTCGCCCACGAACTTGTCCATGCGCGCGGCGAACTCCGGAAGCTTATCTTCGGTGAGGGTGAGGCCAGCGGCGTACGTGTGTCCGCCGAAGTTCTCCATCAGATCCGCGCAGCTCTCGATGGCGGCGTAAAGATCGAACTTTCCGGCGCTGCGGGCAGATCCCGTGACGAATCCGTTGCTGCTCGTCAGCACCACCGTGGGCTTGTAGTAGGCCTCCACCAGACGGGACGCCACTATCCCCACCACGCCCTTGTTCCAATTGGGATTATATACGATGGTGACGTTCTCGCGCGCCAGGCACTTGCCGGACTCCACCATCTCCAGTGCCTCCGCGGTAATCTCGCGGTCGACGTTCTTGCGCTCGTTGTTATTGTTGTTGATCTTCTCCCCCACTATCATCGCCTTGCCCGTCTCGGTGGCAGTCAGCAGTTCCACCGCCAGACGGCCCGTCTCCATGCGCCCGGCTGCGTTGATGCGGGGGCCGATCTTGAAGACTATGTCATCTACCGTGATATGCCCGGGCTCGAGCTTGGAGAGATTGATCATCGCCAACAGGCCTTTTCGGGGACTCTCGTTCAGCTGCTTAAGGCCGTAGTATGCGAGGATGCGGTTCTCCCCCACCACCGTCACGAGGTCCGATGCAATGCTGACCACGAGGAGGTCCAGCAGGGGGATGAGGGTCTCGAAGGGGATTTCATACTTCTGGGAGTATGCCTGCACCAGCTTGAATCCCACTCCGCAGCCGCAGAGATCATCGAACGGATAGGAATCGTCTTCCCGCTTGGGGTCCAGGACGGCGATGGCCTTGGGGAGTTCGAGTTCGGGGAGATGATGGTCGCAGATGATCACATCCACTCCGAGGCTCTTGGCGAGATCCACCTTCTCGATGGCCTTGATGCCGCAGTCCAAAGTGATGATGAGGCCGAAGCCGTTGTCTGCTGCCCACTGGATGCCTTTGGAGGAGACTCCGTAACCCTCGTCGTAGCGGTCCGGGATGTAGAAATCTACCAGGTCGGTGTAGCGCTTGATGAAAGAATATACCAGGGCGACGGCGGTTGTGCCATCCACATCATAGTCCCCGTAAACAAGAATTTTTTCGTTGCCGGTGATTGCTTGATGAAGACGCTCCACGGCCTTGTCCATATCCTTCATCAGGAAGGGATCGTGGAGATTTTCGAGGCTGGGGCGGAAGAATGCGCGGGCCTCTTCGAAGGTCTGCACGCCGCGTTTTACGAGAAGCTCGGCCAGGACACGGTCTATACCCACTTCGGTGGCAAGGCGGTTAACCTTGTCGGCCGGTGCAGGCTCACCGATATTCCATTTGGCTTCCTTCATCATAGCTTACAAATTTAACTATTCTTATTTTATTCGCCAAATTGTTTTTACCCCGGGCAGGGGCTATTGATGGGAGAAACTGCGGCGCGGTCCTTCGAGGGTGCGCCAGAAGGCAGAGTCGAAGTCTTCGGGGTCCCGCGGGTTCAGATACGGGCCGATGTGGTCCGGGCAGAATTCCAGATAGGTGATGGGCAGGCCCATTTCCAGAAACATCGACTCGTAGAATGTCTGAACCTCCCGCACCTCGGCCGGCAGGGCGCGAGAGCGTTGCGAATGCCGCCCGGAGCTTTTCTGGCCGAGCCTTTTTTCGGCGAGGACGGGAATGACTCCGGCGGCTGCCGGAATATCCTGCCGGCCATAAAGGTCCGTGGTGGCGGCGAGGATGGGAAGGGCGTTGACCTGCGCGACGGCGAGGGTGTATTCGTAGAGGAAGCGGCTGTCGGTTTTGAGGTGGATGATGCCACCGGGCCGCAGGAAACGGCGATATCTCTCCAGAAACATTGCCGACGAAAGGCGCTTGTTCTCACTGGCGCGGAGCTGCGGATCAGAGAACGTGAGCCAGATTTCCGACACTTCACCGGGGCCGAAAAACGCGGTGATGAATTCGATGCGGGTGCGGAGGAAGGCGACATTGCGCAAGCCCTCCTCGGTAGCGGTCTTGGCACCTCTCCAGAGACGCGCCCCCTTGATATCCACCCCGATATAGTTTTTATCCGGATTGCGACGGGCCAGTTCCAGGGTGTACTCCCCTTTTCCGCAGCCAAGTTCCAGGACGATGTCCCCTTTGTGGCCGCCGAACATCTGCTCGATCCAGTGGCCCTTGACAGGATGGTCCGCGAGGTTGAAGTATCCGCCTGCCAGCACCTCTTCGGCGCTGGGTTGCAGAAGGCAGCTGAATGTCTCGTTTTCAGCGAATTTGCGTAGTTTACCGTGTCCCATCGTTTTGCTTGCAGATTATGCCCAGTCCGCGGAAGGTCTGCGGCGGGTTCAGGGGTTTAACGCGGATTGTTATGGTGGCCTCTGTCGGAACTTTGATGCCGCTGCGGTAGAGGTCGCTGTTCACCCCGGCCGGAAACCAGACAGTTTCACTATGGCACGCAACTGTCTGATTATCAGCGGTTTCACATAAACCATCCCCCACTCCTGGCCGTAGGAAAGATTCCGGTATATTGCTGATATTCAATTGTTTAGCCGCCATCAATTGCCAGAGAATTTCGAGCTGCAAGGGTTCGGCAAGGGGGGCGGTGTATAAGGATATGTCGTAGGTGGTGACGACGGATGTTGTGTTAGAAGTCGTCCCCTGGAACGGCAGCGCAAACTCATAAACACCACCGACCGCATCCTCTGCCCTCACAAACTCCTCCCACGACCCCGGTCGACTACACGCCACGGTCAGAATCAGCAGAATTGCCGAAACAAGGCAGCGTGCAGCAGAGGCAGAGCTGCGCCCCTGAGGGACGTGCCACCCGCGGCAAGATATGGGGAAGAGAGCCGGCAGGGTGCGAGAGCGTCGTGAAGGCCGACCGGAGCTTTTCTGGCTGAGCCTTTTTTTGGCGAAGACAGGAATGACTCCGGCGGCTGCCAGCAAGCCCTGCCGGCTTTCGGCGCTGGAACAACCTATCATTTCCGGCGGGATTTATTACGCTTCTTCTTGCGCTTGGGCGCATCGAAACGAGAAATACTATCATCACCAACCGCAGTCACAAACTCCGGAGCAGCAGGCTCCGGCTCACTCTTCAGCGACTCCGGCTTAATGCCATTGCGATTCATCTTGATAATCTCCCGCACATCAGAAGCATCCAACGCATACAAATCCGCATCCGAATGCTTATCGTACGAGAAATACATGACCTCCTTCAGGATATCCGTCTTACGCAAATAGGCAAAACCATCCTCGAACTCAAGAGGCTCCTGCACGCGAGGGATCCTCGACTGCGCATCCTGATAAACCGCCACCTCGTAATTCAGGCAGCACTTCAACTTGCCGCACTGCCCCGCCAACTTCTGCGGATTCAGCGACAAATCCTGCACACGCGCGGCTGCAGTTGAGATACTCTTGAAATTCGTGATATACCTGGCGCAGCACAACTCGCGGCCGCAGACACCAAGACCACCGATCAACCCGGCCTCCTGGCGCGCACCGATCTGCTTCATCTCGATACGGATGCGGAACTCCTCCGCAAACACCTTGATCAGCTGACGGAAGTCCACACGGCCGTCGGCGATATAATAGAAAATCGCCTTGCTGCCATCCCCCTGAAACTCCACATCCCCGATCTTCATCTCCAGCCCCATCTCCGCAGCAATCCGCCGCGCCTGAATCATGGTATCCTGCTCGCGGGCGATCGCCTCCTGCCACTTTTCGATATCACTCTGCTTCGCCTTGCGATAGATGCGCTTCAACTCAACTGCCTCAGGATCAACACCTTTGCATTTCAGCTGACGCCCCACCAGAGGCCCCTCGAGAGTCACGATCCCCAGATCGCAACCCGTCACCGCCTCAACGATCACCATGTCCCCAAGCTTCACATTCTGCCCGGAAGCATTGCGGTAAAACCCCTTGCGGGTATTCTTGAAACGGACCTCGAAAATATCCTTGAAACTCTGGTCCGGAATACCGGCCAGATAGTTATGGTCCCGGAGTTTGCAGCACCCCTCGCGATATGTAAAATGTTCCTCCCCGGTAGCCCCGTCCGTCACGCAGACACAGCCCCGGTTGCAGTCCATCCTAATAGATTCATTATCCATATACTATATATTAACATAGAACCGGTCCACCAGGTCGGTGAACAGGATCTTCTGATTCACATTTCTTCCAATCAGCCCGGAAGCCTTGTCCAGAGCCTCCAGAGCCTTGCGCGGGAAAGTCTTCTTGCAGGCAGAAGCCCAACCGGCGGCCTCGGGATCATCCCCCGCCAGAACCGTAAGCCCCTGCTGCACAAGGAAAACCCGGCGCATCTTCTCCGCCGCATAACGGCAGAACGCACGCATGCTGTCGCGGGACGGCAGCCCCGCCAGTTGTTCGCCCACCTCCAACGCCGCATCCAAATCCCTGGCGATTACGGCACTCATCAGCGCGGAGAGCAATCCTCCATCATCGTAGCGCAACGCCACCGACGCCGCCTCTTCCACAGCCTCCACGCGGAACAGCTGGCAACGGGACAGAATCGTGGGCAGAAGCCTCTCCGGCGCATGCGTCACCATCACGAAAATCGTCTGCTGCGGCGGCTCCTCCAGAATCTTCAGCAGCTTATTCGCCGCCACCGAATTCATCTTTTCGGGGAGATAAATCACCACAGAGGTGTACCCGCCCTCCAGCGAATAGCGGCTCAGCACCTGCAGCAGGGCATTCGCCTCCTTCACCGAAATCACGGTATTCTTGCCCTCGAACCCCAGGGCGTCGTAGAGATCCCCTTCGCTGAAGGAAGGGTTCTCCTGAATCAGCGCGCGCCATTCCTTGGCGTACTGCTCCGCCACCGAATCCCCTGCCTGAACCAGCGGGAAGATAAAGTGGATGTCCGGATGTATCAATTTCGCAACTCGCGGATTCCCTCCGTAGAGATGCTCCAGGAACTGCATCGCGAGGGGCACGCCTCCGCCGCCGTCATCCTCATGAAGGAGAAGGGCGTGGGGGACGCGACCGGAATCGACCATCCCGCAGAGGGTTTTCAGAAGCTCGCTCATGCAGTGCGTACGGCGTTATCTTTTGCCAGAAAGACGAGGATATCCTTCTCCGGCGAAGGGGGGAAGACCTCCAGCGCCTGCAGAGCCTCGTCCAGATAGGCATTCAGTTTCTCCGAGGCATACTCCACTCCCCCGTTCTCCAGCACGAACTCCCTGATGCAGTCGCAGTAGTCGGGATTGGAGGGGATGTTATGTATCATCTGCCGCCACGCTGCCTCGTCCGGCGTGGAGGAGAGGGCCCCGAGCAGGGGCAGGGTAATCTTCTGCTCGCGGAGATCGATCCCAACGGGCTTGCCGGTTTTCTCGTCGCCGGCGTAATCCAGGATGTCGTCCCGGATCTGGAATGCCATGCCGATGGCCCTGCCATAGCGTCCGGCGGCGTTCAGCCGTTCGGAAGAGGCCTGCACAGATTTGGCACCGGCCTCGCATGCGGTCACGAAGAGACTACCGGTCTTGCAGAAGATGATGCGGAGGTAATCCTCCACCGTCGTATCTGACTGAAAAGCCTTCTGCTGCTGCAGCATCTCCCCTTCCGCAAGATTGATCAGGGTGCCGGAGAACTCCTTCAGGGTCCATTTGGAATCGGATGCATCCTGCAGCAGGGAGACGGCGCTGGCAAGCCAGAAATCCCCCACCAGCACGGCAGGAACGGCGCCCAGGCGCGACATCACCGTGGGAGTGCCGCGGCGGGTCATGGAGTCATCGGCCACATCATCGTGCAGGAGGGTGGCGTTGTGCAAAACCTCCACCGCAGCCGCCATCTTCACGCTTTCCTCCGTGGCGATTCCGCCGTTGCAGATGCGCGCGAAGAGGAGAGTGAGCATGGGACGGAGCATCTTGCCGGAGTTGGCCAGCACGGACATGTTGATCTCGTCCAGCAACTGCACGTCGGAACCGAGGGTGCTGCGGAGCAACTCCCCTACCTTATCCCAATCCTGCCCAAGCAGGCCTATGACCGACGATCTGTCCATTATAATAACTTTGCGAATTCTTCGGGTGTATCCACGAAGATCAGCAGTGCGGCGTCTTCCGGCGTCAACATGCCCTCATCCACGAAATGCTTCAGCAGGGCCCTCAGAGGCTCGTAGAAACCATCCAGATTGAGGGCCGCGATGCGCCCGTGGAAGCGCCCAAGTTTGGCAAGCACCATGGTCTCGAAAAGTTCGTCCATAGTGCCGATGCCACCGGGTAGAGCCACCGCCAGGCAGACGCCCTCGCGCATCAATTCTTTGCGGATACTCATGGTCGGAGCCCAGCGAAGTCCGGTAAGGTCCTTGTATTCAAGACCGTGCATAAACTCCGGCATGGCTCCGTAATTGGGGGCGCCGAGTTCCTTGGCAGTGTCGCAAACAACACCCATTGTGCCCCGGAACGAACCCCCGGACACGATCCCATATCCAGCCAAACAAGCCGCACGGACACATTCCCGCGCGGCCTGATTGTATTTAGGATCTATGTCTTTGCTGGCGGAGCAAAAAAACACCGCCTTTTTTTCTGACATAAACTACTTTTAGAACAGGAATGCTACGGAAGCCATGATGCCTCCGACCTGGCCGTTCTCAACAGTCTCGGCGCCCTGGTTGAGAGCATCCTTGAAGCTGGTGATTGCAGCGCCATTCTCGTTGTACAGGTCGCCAATGTTCCAGTACTTACGAACGCAGACCTGGAGATGCTGAAGGATTTCAACACCGAAGCCAATGCCTACACCATACTCGAGACGGTTCTTAACATTGTCCCACTCTTCCTTGGAGTTCTCTCCGGTGAAGTTGGACATCTTGACCTCGTTGGTGATGGCATATCCTACGAAAGGCTCTACAAAGCCGTAAGGACGCACGACACCGGCGATGTTGATGCCCCACTGTGCCTGCACAAGGCCTTCGAGGAGACCAGTCTTCATGTCGATTTCCTTGAGGTTACCTGCAGTTGCAGTATCTTCGAGGGTAGCGCCTTTAACGTTGTAAACAACCATAGGCTGGAGAGCAAATCCGAGAGGGAGGGGGAGCTTGAGGGTTGCACCAACATGGTAGTTGGTAACATCCTTAGCATTTGCCCATGCTTCTTCGAAAGTGGTGGAGGAAGTAGAGGTTAAACCTGCTACGATACCGACCTGAGCGGATGCGCTGACTGCGATGAATGCAGCGGCAATCGCAATGATTAATTTTTTCATATTACAGTAAATTGTTAAGTATTGTTTCGATTTCCTGTTTGGATACAAGGCCAACGGACTTGTCTACGAGCTCACCGCCCTTGAAGAAAAGGAGGGTGGGGATGCTGCGCACGCCGAACTTCTCGGCGATTTCTTCGTTATCGTCCACGTTGCACTTGCCTACCGCAACACGGCCTTCATACTCCTGGGCGATATCATCCACAGTGGGAGAAAGCATGCGGCAAGGGCCGCACCAAGTGGCCCAGAGATCCACCAGGGCAACATCTGCCGAGGTGATGAGAGCCTCAAAATTATTCTGGTCAATTATAGTCATAATTGCAAATATATAAATTATTTACAGAATATCTTCAACTTTCCACGAGAAAGCCTTGATTCCCAATTCCGGGGTGGCGGCATCTTTTTCGCGGAGCGCGGCCAGGATCTCGGGCACTTTCGCATCCTCCACCAAAAGCATCAAGGCATCGTTGTATTCAGGCCAGGCGTGACTGTCCAGATGGGGAATACCGGTCTGCGAACCGCGTCCGCCGACACCGTCGAAGCGCGTGAAACCGCGCTGGCCGAGGGATTCCGCGATGGCGACGATCTCATCGCCGTAAGCCTGATTATAAACTATGAACAGCGCTTTCATATAATCTCGTACTTTTTAGATGCACGACGCTCCTGCCGCGTTGCAAATACGCAGTAAACTGCGGGAATCAGAACCAGGGTGACAAGAGTGGATATCGAAAGACCCCAGACCACGACCATACCCAGACCATTCCACATCTCGGAGCCTTCTCCCCGGCCGAGAGCCATGGGAAGCATACCCAGAACGGTGGTAAGGGTGGTCATGAGAATCGGGCGCAGACGGCTGCGGGCGGCGGTCACGGAGGCCTCCAGCACGCTCATCCCGCGCTCACGACAGAGGATGGTGTAGTCTATCAACACGATGCCGTTCTTCACGACTATACCAATCAATATAATAATACCCACCATACCCATCACGCTTAGTGCGGTGCCCGTCGCCCAGAGGCCAAGGATCACGCCGACCGCCGCGAAAGGCAGGCTGAACATGATAACGAAGGGGCTCAGGAAACTCTCAAACTGCGCTGCCATCACTATGTAGACCAGCAGGATCATCAGCACCATCAGCACGGCCATATCCGAGAACATCTTCTGCTGATCTTCATAGTAGCCGGAGATGACGCTGTAGAGGTTCGCGGGCAGAGGGGTCTCGTCGAGGATGCGATTGGTTACCGCGACTGCCTCGGAAAGAGCCACCTTGTTTGCCACCAGGGCAGTGACGGTGATGTAGCGCTGGCGGTTGCGGCGCTCGATGGTGGGAGGCACCTCAGTCTCCACTATCCTTCCCAGTTCCTTCAGGCGGATGCCCTTGCCGGTGGGAGTATAGACAATGATATTCTCCATATCCTCTACGCTGGTGCGGAATTCGGGTGCGTAGCGGACGCGGATGTAGTATTCGTCGCCATCCTCTCGGTAGTAGGACGCCACGCTTCCGCTCATCGCCGCGCTGAACGCGGAACCGGCGGTGGTGGAATTCAGCCCGTTCAGGGCCAGCTTCTCGCGGTCGAAGTCTACCATGAATTCAGGGGTGTACTCGTCGCGGCTGAGGATTACCTGCGCGAACTCGGGGCACTCCAGCATCTTGGCCTGGATGGCCTTGGCGGCCGCATCCGTCTCCTCGAAATCATAGCCGTAGATCTCCAGGGAGACGCTCGAGGCTCCGCCCATCATGCCGCCGCCTTCGCTGACGGTGGCTTTGCGGATCTCGGGATAGTGCCGGAGGATCCCGCGCACCTGGTCGGCGATGTCGCCGGAGGAGCGCTCACGCTCGCTCTTGGTGCCTATGTGCATGTTGATGGAGATGATGTGCGTGCCGTTGCTGCGCATCGAACCCAGCAGGTTGTCGGAATCCGCCTGGCCGAAGGTGACGTTGCAGACGGTAATCTCCGGAATCCCCTCAACCAGCTCCGTGTAGATATTGTTCGCCAGATCCGCGGTCACGCTCTGGGCGGTGCCGACGGGCAGGGTCACGTTCACCACTATCCGGTCGGAATCTCCCTTGGGGAAGTATTCGGTCTTGAGGCGCGGGGCGAGGAAGATAAGGGTTGCCATCAAGATGCCGAAGGCGCCGAAAATGACGGCCTTACGGTGAGTGGTGGCCCATCCGATCAGACGGGCATATCCCGCGGAAATCCCGTTCAGAGCCTTGTCTATGGGGGTAAAGAAGAGGCGGTAGAGTTTGGAGTCGCTGCGTTTGCCGCCGAGGAACTGGGCGCAGAGCATGGGCACCAGGGTAAGGGCGGCGGTGGTGGAGACCACCATGATCAGGGTCACTATCCATCCCAGCTGCTGGAACATCACGCCCGTCATTCCCTTGATGAAGGTGAGGGGCAGGAAGACGCAGAGCATTGTGAGGGTGGATGCGATGACAGAGATACCCACTTCGGAGGTGCCGTGGATGGCCGCCTCGACCGGCTTCTCTCCCCTGTCGATATGCGTACTGACGTTCTCCAGCACCACTATGGCATCGTCCACCACCATACCTATGGCCAGCGACAGCGAGGCCATCGACACGATGTTAAGGGTGTTGCCGGTGGCGAAAAGGTAGACCAGCGACGCCAGCAGTGCGATAGGGATGGAGAGGATGATGATGAAGGTGGTTTTCCATCTGCCCAGGAAGATGAACACCACCAGCATGACCACCGCGAAGGTGATAAGTATTGTCTCGATGAGGGAGTGGATGGTGTCCACGATTTCCTCGGAAGAGTCGAAGATCTGGTTGATCTGGATATCTGAGGGCAGGGTCTTCTTGATCTGCTCGAGCTGCCTGTGCACCCCGCGGCTGACGTTCACGGTGTTGGCGCCGGCCTGCTTCTGGATGACTATGCGCGCTGCGCGGATGCCGTCGGTGTAGGACTCCTGCTCACGCTCCTGGCTGCCGTCCCGGATGGTGGCGACATCCTTCAGGAGTATGGTCTGGCTGCCATTGTAGCCAACCACGATGTCCATCAGCTCGGACGGATCCTCGAACTCCTTCTGCACGCGCAGGGAGTAGGTGCCGGAACCGATGTCGATGTTGCCGGAAGGGAGGTTGCGGTTCTCCGCGGCGATTATCTGGGAAATGGCCGCCACGCTCAGATGGTAGGCCTCCAGCTTGCCGGGATCGCAGTAGACCTGGATCTCGCGGGTGGGGGCGCCGTCGATGCTGACCGTGCCCACGCCCTTGATTCGGGCCAGAGGGGTAGCCACCTGCTCGTCCAGTATCTTGTCGAGGCCGGAGACGGACTCGGTGGCGGAGGCGGTGAACATCATGATGGGCATATCGTCCGCGCTGAACTTGAAGATGACGGGCGTGGTGGCGCCGTCCGGCAGCACGGAATTCACCATGTCGAGCTTGTCTCGCACGTTGTTGGTGGCCTCTTCGATGTCGGTGCCGTATTCGAACTCGAGGGTGAGGATGCTGACGTTCTCCTTACTCTGGGAGCTGAGTTTCTTCAGGTCCTCTACGCTGTTAAGCGAGTTCTCAAGGATCTTGGTGAGGTTGGTCTCGATATCCTGGGCGTTCGCGCCCTGATAGGAGCTCATCACCATGATTGTGTTGGCGTCGAACTCCGGGAAGAGCGCTATGGAGGTGTTGATGAGCGAATACACGCCGAACACCACGAAGGCGACGAAGACCAGGGCCGTCGTCACCGGGTTCTTGACTGCAGATTTGATTACGCTCATATCCTTACTCAATTACCTCAACCTGGGCGCCGTTTCGGAGGGCGCTTCCGCCCTTGACCACCACCTGCTCGCCTTCTTCCAGGCCGGAAAGGATCTCATACTGGCCATCGAAGTGGCGGCCGAGGGAGACCTCCTTCTGCACTGCTATTCCATCCTCCACTACGAACACATTGCGCTGGCCGGAGCCCTGCAGACGCACCACGGCGGCATCGGGCACCACTATGCTGCGGTTGTGGCCGAAGGTCACGTTCACCTTGGCGTACATGCCCGGGCGCAGCTGGCGGTCGGTGTTGGGCACCTGCACCTCCACGTTCACGGTGTGGGTCATGGGGTCGATGGTAGGATAGATTCGCTTAATGGTGCCGGCGAAGGTCTTGCCGGGGAGGGCGTCCACGCTGAGGGTGACCTTATCCCCCTTGGAAACCTTGGTATAATCCCCTTCGGAGATGCCCACGAGGATCTTGACAGGGGTAATCTGCTGCACGGTGAAGATGGGGCTGGCCATTCCATACATGTCCCCGCGGTCGTAGTAGCGGGCGGTGACGACGCCGGTGATGGGCGAACGGAGGATGGTGTTCTCCACCAGGTTGTCGTAAGTGCTCTTGCTGACCTTGTAGTTGAGTTCTGCGGCTTCGTAGTCGCTCTGGGCAAGGCCTCCCTGCTCGTAGAGCTGCTTGAGGCGCCCGAGTTCGGTCTCGGCGTTGGAGAGGCGGAGCTTGGCCTGGTCGAGCTGGACGCGGTCCATCTCTGCAAGTATCTGTCCCTTACCCACATAGTCCCCTACTTCGACGTTGATCTTCTGGATGCGGCCGCCGCTCTGGGGTGCTATATTGTTGACTGCGAATGCCTGCACGGTGGCGGAATAGGTGCCGTCCTGCTTCACTTCCTGCTTTGCTGCGGGCTGGACCTTCACGGTCTGGGCCTTGGGCTGGGCAGCAATGGCGGCCTGCTGTGCCTGACTCTGGGAATCCTTCTTCTGACCGCAACCCGCCAGTACGAGGGCTGCAAGTGCGATTATGCTTATCTTTTTCATTTTGTAGTATTTTCTGCTGTGTAGTCTGCTCCGATGGTGCTCTCGAGGCCGGCCTTGGCCACGAGGTAATTGTAGATTGCCTGGCTGGCGGCAAGCTGGGCCTGGGTCAGGGCGAGCTGGGCGGCATCAAGATCCGTGAGGGTGCTGCGGCCAATCTCATAGGATTTGGCAGCGATGTCGTAAGCTTTCTGTGCGGATTCGAGGGCGTCCAGGGCCGATTCGTGGCTCTTGACAGCCGTTTCCATAGTACTCAGGCTCTGGCGTATGGCGATGCGCAGCTGGCGCTCGGTGTTTTCCCTCTGGATGGCGAGCTGGTTCTTCTGCACCTTGGTCTGGCGGAGATCGTTCAGACGCTGCCCGCCGGAGAAGATGGGAATGCTCAGGCTTAGGCCCACGTAGGAATACGGAGTCCAGTGGTACTCTTCGAACTTGAAGTCATTGGTCATGGCGTTCAGGCTGTAGGAGAAGGCCAGCGACAGGGTGGGAAGATAGGCATACTGCTGCATCTTCACCGTGTTCGCAAGCTGGTCCGCCTGGATCTCGAGCTGGCGGAGGGTGGTATTGCCGGAGAGGCTGAGGTCGCTGTCGTTCAGCACCGAAGACATCCCCTCGGAATAAACCAGAAGGGAATCTTTGACGTCGATATCCGCCTCCAGGTCTATGCCCATGATGGCCTTCAACTGCCAGAGGCTCAGGTAGATGGAGTTCTCGGAGTTGAAGAGGTTGGGCACCGCGTTGGCGACCGTGGTCTTGGCGCGGGCAAGGTCCAGTTCGGAGGCCTTGGAAGCGTTGTACTTCTTCTGAGTGAGCTCCAGATTCTGCATGGCGTTATCGAAGACGCTCTTATAGACGTGGTGGGCCTCCTTTGCCAGCAGCACTCCGTAGTAGGCCTGCTTCACCTGGTTCACCATCTCGAGGCGGGAACTGCGGGCCTTTTCCACCGCGAGATCCACGCCTTCGCCGGAGATTGCAAGGCTCTGCCAGAGCTGGGCGTTGATGAGGGGCATGGTGGCCGTGATGCCCGCGTTGAAAGTGTTCCAGCGGCCGACTGCTATGCCTCCGTCGTTGGAGTCGTCGGTGGTGGAAGGGGCCGGCACATAGGGAACGAAGGGCACGCCGGTGCCTTTATAGAGCTCGTTGATGTAATACATTATAGGGTCCAGGATGCCGGACATCATGGAAGACATTCCTCCGCCGCCACTGCTGTCGTCATCGTCGCCGCCGCCCATATACATTACCTGCTTCTTTATGGTGCGCTGATACGATGCCGATGCACCGATCTGCGGGAAGAGCATGGCGTAGCTGCCTTTCTTCGCGAATTCGGAGCGCTGCACCTCAAGGTCTGCAACCTTCACGGTGGGGCTCTCGGTAAGGGCTATCTGGATGGCCTGGTCCAGGGTGAGGACCGCCGGAGCCGATTGCGCCACGGTATCTGCCTGGGCCTGGGATAGAGGGGCCGCGACGGACAGGATACCAAACAACAATAAACTAACCATATATATAAAATTACGGCGCGAATTTATACAAAATTCGCGCCATATGCAAGAGCCCCCGACCTTCCTTAAATATGCCCGCCGCCCTGGGCTTCGAGTTCAGCGTCGACCTTATTCTTTTCGGCCATCAGAAGGTCCAGCAACCAGTCTTTCTGCTCATCCACCAGGCCAAGGTCCCGGCAAGCACTTTCGTAACGCCCGAGCACGGCTTCCTGATAACGGTGGTAGCGCATAGACTTGCGGATCTCGTCTTCGATGGTCTCGTGCTCGATCTCGTAACTATCCTTGTAATATTCCTTATAGACCTTCTCGGAGGTGTAGCGAATGCAGAAATAGAAAAGCCCCGTGGCGAGAATCACCACCCCGAGAATCCCAACCACGAGGTGAACCCTCTGGATAAGCCCGAGCATCGCCAGGGAGGCACCCACCAGAAACATACCGAGCGCTATCAGCTCGTTTGAATGGTTTTTAACTATTGAGGAGATCTTCATAGCTGATCAGAGGATTTGTCTTTCGATTTTGTAACATTTGTATCTTGTGGGAGTTCTCCGACTCCTTGGCATCCATTGCCTTCTGAAAAGCGCGGCGAGCGCGGATAACCTCCGCATTACGCTTGCGCATCTCATCCAGATTCTGGCGCAACTGCCACTGCCCCAGCAGGATAGCAAAGAACGCAATGGCGAACATCACCAGGAAACCCAGCAGGATTGTATTCTGATTCTGGGCCTTCAGGCGGATAGCCTCCTGCCTCAGGCGGGCGTTGTTCATCTCGGCATCCAGGATGGCAAGGTCTTCGTTCTGAACCTTGATATAGATGGAATCTTTCTCCACCATCAGCGAAGAAAGCTCCCCGTAGGCAGGCCCGAATGCACCCATATCCGCATAGATCCCATGCTTCTTGTCGTGCCGGGCGCGGGCGGTGCTGAGAGAATCCGCCGCAGCCAGCGCTGCATCCAGCAGGCCGCGGGAACGGAGGTAGCACACATCCATCTCGAAACGGTCGTCGCTCTCTGTCTGCATACGGTAGAGAGGATCCGCCACGAGGGTGTCGTAGCACTCCCAGAAGCGGGGCCAATCCTTCTCGGCGTTATAGAGATAGGCCCGTGTCATCAGGGCCTTGATGCGGATGCCGGGGAAGAACTCCTGGTAGACCTCCGCCTTCGCGCAGTTCTCTTCCGCCTGCGGGAACTCCCCCGTCTTGATATACTCCTGCGCGATGAGTATCAGCAAGTTAGGAAGCTCCTGCTCTGCATGCGCCTCCTTGCAATAGCCCGCGGCCTTCTCGAAATTGAGGATGGCGAGATAGGCGTTGGTGCGATCGCTTTGGATGAGCCCGGCGATGCGGCTGGCGTACATATGCCCGAGGGCGCTCTTGCTGCGGGTGGCGAGACGCTCCATCGCGCGCGCTTCCAGCATGGCGTCGGATGCGCGGCCGATGTGGATAAGGTACTGGCAGTATTCGTGAATCGTATTGAAATAGAACGCCCTTGCCTCCGCATTGCCCTTCAGCAACTCCTTGATTTCCGCCACCGCCTCATCCATGCGGGCATAATCCCCCTGCGCAAAACGCACCGGGAACTCCAGCGACAGACCGAGACATTTGAGGCGGTAGCTATCCCTCAGCACGCCCGCCTGATAGAGAGAATCCGCGCGCTCGAGATTGCCGGGATTGTAGCGGTCGAAACGCTTCTGAGCATAGAGCTCAAAGACCTCCTTCGACACCTTCAAGTGATTGACTATCTGGGCGTTGGAGGGAAGCACCAGCAACGCCAGAAGCAGAGTCAGGAGGATGCGGCGTGTCATTTTCCGGAGATGGAATGAGCGGAATTCAACTTGGTGGGACCTGCGGATTTGCGGGGCGGAACCTCGGGAGGAACAGCCGCCGCAGGGATGCGCTTGCGATAGGCATAAACCAGTATCGCGATGCCCGCCAGCACGAACGGAATACTCAGCCACTGGCCCATGTCCAGAGCCATATTGTTCTCGAACTCCACCTGCGGTTCCTTGATGAACTCGATTATGAAGCGCATGCCGAAGCAACCGACCAGGAAGGCCCCGAAGAAGAAGCCGCGCCAGGTACGATCCAACTTTTTCCAGTAACGCCAGATGAGCCAGAGGCCCAGGATCAGGTAGGAGCCTGCCTCATAGAGCTGAGTAGGATGCTTAGGCTCAACCTCCCCGCTTCTTTCGAAGATGATACCCCATGGGAGAGATGTTACATTTCCATAAATCTCGGAATTGAAGAGATTGCCCAGGCGGATGAAGCAGCCCGCGAATGCCACGGTAATGCAGAGATGGTCCATTATCCACAGGAAATCGAAGCCGTTCGGCTTGCCGTATTTCGCTGAGAACCACCACATTCCAAGGAGCAGCGCGATGGCGCCGCCGTGGCTGGCGAGGCCGCCCTTCCACGGCATGAATATCTCCCAGAACCCGGCCCAGGAGCCAAAGTAATAGTCTGGCTGATAGAAGATGCAGTGCCCGAGGCGTGCTCCCACTATGGTGGCGATCAGCAGGGTGTAGAGCAGCGGATCCAGCAACTCCTCCTTCACTCCCTCGCGGCGGAAGAACCAGCGGAAGATATACCATCCGAGGATGAACCCGGAGATAAACAGCAGCCCGTACCAGCGGACCTGCAGCGGCCCGAGGTGGAACATCACCGGGTCTATATTCCAATGTATCGCTAACTGTATCATTGTTTTGCCTCCACCAGCTGCAACTGGGTCACCACGCAAGTCAGAAGTTTCTCCATGATAATGGGCTTCATGATGAAATCATCCGCCCCCACATTGAAGCCTTTCACCACATCCTCGTTAGAGTTTAGGGCAGAAAGGATCACGATGCGTATCCCGGCGGTATCCGGATTCTCGCGCAGGCGGCGGATCACCTCGAAACCGTCGATGCCGGGCATCATCAAGTCCAGGAGGATGAGGTCCGGTTTCTCGGCGGCAACGGCATCCAGGGCCTGCTGACCACCGGAGGCGGTGCGAATGCGGAAGTTGAAGCGAGTGAGCATCTTCTGCACCAGCAGCAAGTTCAGCGGAATATCATCCACCGCCAGGACATTATACTTGGAATAATCGTGGTTTTGTGCGTAAACTGGAATCATATTGCGTTTGTTTTATTTCGTAGTATCTGTGTTCTCAGGGGGCACTACCGGCAGCACGAACACGAAGCGGGCGCCCTTGCCGGCGTAGGTGGTATCCAGAAAGACGCGTCCGCCCATCAGCCCGGCGATATCCCGGCAGATAGGAAGGCCCAAGCCGGTGCCCTGCACGAACTCGTTGAGTTTGGCGAAACGTTCAAATATCTTCTCCGCCATGTCTGCGGGCACGCCGGTGCCGCTGTCTGTGACAGAGAAGGTCACCTCGCCCGGGTTCTCGTTGAGCGAGCATTTCAGCACGATTTCACCCTCCTGAGTATGCTTGCAGGCGTTGGTGAGGAGGTTGATGATGATTTGCTGCACGCGGCGAGGGTCGGTGCGGAAGGTGTAGGGGCCTTCAAAGTCCTGCTCGTAGCGCATGGTCACACCCGGCTGCAGGCGGTGCTCGGCGCTGCTGATAGCGGCCTGGCACATGAATCCGCACTCCCCTTCCTCATACTGGATACGGTAGTTGCCGGAGTCCATGGCGGTGGTATTGAGGATATCGTCCAGCAGCATCGTCAACATCTTGGTATTGTTGATGATATGGCCGGAGAACTCTTCCTTTTCTTCAGGGGAGAAAGTGCCATCCGGCAGGCTCAGGAGCTGGCTGAAGCCCACGATGGCATTCAGCGGAGTGCGCACCTCGTGGCTCATGTTCTGCACGAAGCGGGTCTTGGCCGCGTTTGCCAGCATCACCTTCTCATTTGCTTCCTCCAGCTGCTTGTTATGCTTGCGCAGGCTGTTGATATGGGCGATGAGGAAGATGAGGATGCCGATGAGCAAGATAATCAGCAGGATCATCACCAGACGGTAGATATTCTGCACCTCGGTGGTCTTGGTGGCCAGCTCCGCAGAGAGGATCTTGTTGCCGAGGCGGGCATCCATTTCCGCGATCTTGGACTGGTTCAGGCTGGCCAGCTGCCTCTCGAACTTGCGCACCAGCAGTCTTTCGAGCTCAAAAGCCTGGTCTTTGTAGCCATAGACCTCTGCCACGTTGGCAATGTATTTGACTTCGCGGACGCGGGAAAAAGCAAGGTCGTTGACTTTATTATAGTCGAAGTGGCCTTCGATGATAGAGTCCAGGGTTTCAAATAACTTTGCGGCCGTCACGCTGATGGTGTTCAGCTGAGGGTCATTGTAGCAGTAGTCCCGGTGGTGATAATAATCTTCGGTGCGCTTTTCGTATGCAGCGAGCTTGGCCAGATGGTATTCGCAACGGAGAGTGTCCAGATGCAGCTGGGAGGCTGCCTGTGCCTTGTTGAGGCAGATCTTGACGGAATCCATGCCGATTGCGTAAGTGTCTGAGAGGTCGCAGTATAAACGGGCAATGGTCTGCTTGCGCACTATGGGATCCTTTGTGGTCTCGTGGATATTGATGGCCTTGAGGATGTATTTCTTGGCAGTAACGTAGTCGCTCTGAGAAATGTAGAGCGCCACCATATAGCGGTAGCTGAGCCACTCCCCATAGGGCTCCTTACGATCCGCTGCGGTCTGCTGCATTTCCTGAAGCAACTCCATGGTGCGGATCGGCTGGCGATGGTTGAAGAAGTAGTTCTGAACCAGTTCGTAGGAATAGTAATAATACTGCGGGAAGCCGTATTTGTTGGCTACTTCTTTCAATTCTTCCTGGAATTTGAGGATGCGGGTGTCTTCTTCCGGAGTAGTGCTCCCCTGCGTGGGGATAAGCCGGATGGCATTTTTCAGACGCTCCACATAATAGAGGGTCTGGGCCTTAGTATCACCTTTTGTGATTGCCGCGTGAAGCAGGGCATCGTTGACCTCATCGAAACCAGGTTTCCCAACAAGCAATTCTGCCTCTTTGAAGTACTTGTAACACTCATCGTCGATATCGTACGGGTTATTCTGCGCCGCAGCCCGGAACAGGCCCGCCGAAAACATGCCGCAGACAAGTAAGAAGGCTATAAGAACTAATTTCTTCATATTTTTCAAAGATAGGCAAAAATTTGAAAAAAATACTTATCTTTGCAGTCCTTTTGAGGGTTTAGCTCAGTTGGTTTAGAGCGCTTGCTTGACAGGCAAGAGGTCACTGGTTCAAATCCAGTAATCCTCACCAAAAGCGACATCCGATCCTGGATGTCGCTTTTTTTATGTTTGCGTATATCCAAACGTAAAAAATCGTACTTGTTGATTAGTTTCAAGGGGGTCTTTTACGTTTACTTTGCATATTATTGTGGTTCCAAATATTTACGAATTATGGAACCATTAATCAAACACACCAAGTATGTCGATCCAATGATCGACGTAGCATTCAAGCAGCTTTTGGGGCAAGAGAAGAACAAGCATCTCACCAAGGGGCTCCTTGAACATGTCTTCAACCTCGATATCGAGGAACTCTCATTTGTTAACGTGGAACATCCTGGCGACACCCTGGAAGACCGTAATGCAGTATTCGATATTCAGTGCAGGTCTAAGCAAATCGGAGAATTCATTGTTGAGATGCAGGTCCGCGAACAAAGACACTTTAGCAAACGCGCGCTGTACTACAGCACTTTCCCTATTACCGCGCAGGCACCTAAAGGCGACTGGAACTACGACTTTAAGCCTGTTTTCTTTCTTGGCATGCTGAACTTCAAGATTGCCAATACAGAGGATTGTATTCACCGCTATTCCATTCGCGAAGAAAGCACCGGACACCAATTGACGGATGCTCTGCAGTTTGTCTTTATGGAAGTAGGGCCATTCAATAAGGCATGGGAGGATTGTAAGTCATTCGAAGAGAAGTTCTTGTATTATTTCAAGAATCTGCCTACATTTGCGAGTAAACCGGACACGCAGCAAGACAGTTACTTTGAAGAATTGCTTGCCGCCGCAGAATATAGCAATATGACAAAAGCAGAAAGAGAAGCATACAACAGGCGTCTAAAAATAAGGCGAGACAACTACGCAGCGGACGAGTTTGCCCGCGAAAAAGCCGCGATGGAACGCGAGACGGCCGTAGCAGGGGCCAAAGAAGAAGCCCTGCGGGAGGTTGCAGCGAAGATGCTGGCAATGGGCCTGAGCCCTGAGCAGATCTCCCAAGCTACTGGCCTGACGGATGAAGAAATAAAAGGCCTTAATTAAAGCGTCCTTTTTGCCAAAGACCATGGGCCCGTTCCGAAAGGAGCGGGCCTTTCGTGTAATACCCCCGGAAACGAGGAGCTCCTTGCCGAAATCATTGAACTGCTGGTCCCGGGGAAGAAGATTTCCTCCCTTGAACTGAGGGAAAAAGAAAACCACGGTTTGTCCGTTTCGGATAAAATAACTAATTTTGACCTGTACTGCACTAGCGACACCGGTGAACAGTTCATCGTGGAGATGCAATTCTCGGCCCAGAAGAACTATGCCGACAGGATGCTCTGCTACGCAACCTATCCTATCCGGACCCAGCTCTCCAGGAAGTTGGAGATTCGTAAAGAGAAGATGAGGCCCTGGAAAACGGATTGGTTTGCAGGTATTCGATCCGGAACGACCATAACGGGGAACTTATGACTGTTGGAGAAATTCGCGTTCTCGCTGAACTACATGCATGAGTTGGAGGAAAGGCCGGAGAACTTTGACGAGGGAATACTGAAGAAACTGTTCAGCGCCGCGGAGTTTGCCAATATGACGATTGAGCAACAAACAGATTACGAAATAGTTATGCGCACAGAACTGGACATAATTGCAGAAAAGAACTACGCACGCGAAACCGGCCGGGCAGAAGGTCGCGCAGAAGGTGCGGCGAAAACCAGCAGGGAGATTGCAGCGAAGATGCTGGCAATGGGCCTGAGCCCTGAGCAGATCTCCCAAGCTACTGGCCTGACGGATGAAGAAATAAAAGGCTCTAAGCTAGTAGATGAGCACAAAGAGAAATAAGATTATCAATGTCTGGACTGATGACGTGCGGGTATATGCCCGCACTGAAGATGGTTCTGTTGCCAGCTATGCATTTGATCAATGGGAGCGTCTGAAGAACGCGACTAAAGAGCAACGTGATAATTTCTCGCTATCCTTCTCTGGTATTCACTGGCCTCAACTCGACGAAGACTTGAGTTTCACCGGCATGTTCATTAATTCTGGCTTGTGCTCTCCCTCAACCCCGGAGGAGGCTTATTACTACGAATAAAAAGAATCCTCACAACATAGCCCCCGGCCAGATGGTCGGGGGCTATTCTGTTTATGGGGTGGATTATCCTTTATGGGAGGGTTAAAGGAAAATAGAAGGGAAAACGAAAGAAAAGATGGTTAAGACCGTGATACATAAGCTGATTCTGGCCGGCATCCTGTTGTCGGGCCTCACATCTTGTGTCAAGTCGGAAATCCGCGACGGCGGGATGAGCGACGTGCCTATGTTATTCAGCATCTACGCATCGCGCAGCACGAACGGCATCAAGGCAGACAACAGTTATGTCGCCCCCGGCATCACAGTCCTGCCCACGGGCAGTTCCTTCGGCGTTATGGCATACTACCAACCCGGCACCATAGACAGTTACACCGGCGTCTGGGCCGATCTCGCCACCAAACTATGGAAGCCAGACTTTATGTTCAATGAAGAAGTTACCTACGACGGCGCCAATTATAACTACAGTCCACTCCGCTACTGGCCTGCAAACTATGAAAACACCATTTCTTTCTGGGCATACTACCCCTACAGTGTATATGCCACAGATAACTCCGGTGTAATGAAACTTTACTCAAACGACGCATGCACTGTTGGTTATGATTCAAGCTCCACCGGACTTCCCCGCGTAAAGTACACGGTCCCTGCCAACACCAACGATCAGCCCGACCTGCTTTTCGATAGTTTCGAGAATCGGGACATGACCTACACAAACTGCGACCCCGTCGATGGTACCGTGGACCTTAATTTCAAGCATGCGCTTAGCCTCGTCAGGTTTAATTTCGGCGCGCTCCCCGAGGGCGTGAGCGTCACTGTTACAGACATGACTATAAGAAATCTATACATGAGCGGCACCCTGACTAACCTCACTCCAGCCACCGCAGGAGCGTATGACTGGACGGTTACCGGAGACCGGGGCACAAGTACCTGCAGTGTGACTGATATCACGTCGTCCTCCGCGGCCTTTATCCTCATGCCTCAAAGCCTGGTGAATAACGGAGACGCCTCTCTTGAGCCCTACCTCGACATCACCTTCAACATGACCATCGCAGCCGCAGACGGCAGCGACCCTATTCAGTATTCCAGCAATACCGGCACAGCCAAACTCAAGTATATCGATGACGTCAACCACGCCAACGACATTCTGGCTTTCGCCCCTGGAAAGTCCTACCTTTACACCATCAGTGTCACTCTCGACACCATCGAGTTCAGTGAAGCGGTGGAATCCCCCGCATGGGACATCACAATTAACACTGACCTGTAATGAAGAAGTTCCTTTGCTGCATATTGACCCTCGCCGCCCTGGCCGCTTGTTCGAAGACCGAGGTAATCGACTCCGAACTCGTCCCTCTCGTTTTTGATTCTTACACCCCGCGTCTGGCGCAGGGAAGTGGGAACGACAACGGCTGGAATCCCACAAAGGCCGGCAGTTCATTCATAGATTCAGGACAGACACATCTTCCAGATGGCAGTTCGTTCGGCGTGTTTGGTTTCTTCCATCCTGAAAACGGTGGATCTACGGGCACCTGGGCCGATTCCAACCCAAATCACCCCAACCTCATGAACAACCAGAAGGTTGACGTGAGCGAGAGCGGTGGGGTATACAGTTGCACATATTCTCCTAAACGCTACTGGCCCAAGAACAGCAAAGAAACCATTTCCTTCTTCGCATACTATCCCTACGATACGGGCGACACTGGGTTTACAATTAAGTCTGACCTCACTAAAGACAGCAACGGCATGGGGTCCCTGCGCTTCCGCTGCAGCGAGGATCATACTAAGCAGGTTGACTTCATGGTGTCTGACCTTTGCATGAACCAGAGCAAGCCTGGTGGCGTGCTCACCGGTTCGGCTCCCGCCGATGAAGGCAAGGTGCGATTCACCTTCCATCATCAGCTCGCTCAGGTGCGCATTAATACTATTAAGGTAACAAGTGAGAACCCTCTCATCATCCCAGACGAGGAAACGTTTAAGTGTGCTTTCTACGGTTTCCCGGTCGCTGGTAACTGTGCCCCTGCCCCGGGTGAACCTGCGGCTAATGGCCTCGCTACCTGCACATTTAGTTGGACTAGTATTTCGTCGACTATAGAGGAGCTCGTCGGCGGTAACGTCGTGGCCAGGGACTCCAAAATGGAGGTCCCCCAGTATACGACAGGCTCTTCCAACTTCCTGCTCGTGATCCCTCACACGGTGTCAGAAACCGAACGTCTCGAGGTTTCATTTGACCTCGCGAGGAGCACTACCGGAAACGAGGGCTACTCCTATGGAGGAAACACCCTCTTCGCCTACCTGAAAGGCAAAATCGAAAGGTTCGAAGCCAACAAGATATACACGTTCAACATTACCGTAAGCCTTAATGAAATCAAGTTCGATGCTGTTGTTACGGACTGGACTGAAGGAAACGGCCAAATTCTTCTTGGAGACTGATGAAAAGAATCATAGCCATATTCTCATTAGCCCTGCTCGCGTTTCTCGTTTCCTGTGAAAAAGAACCGCGCGCGCGGGTTGTCATACCCGGTGGGACTGATGCCATTGATTTCACACCATCACTTCCCGAAGACTGGGAGCCCATGAGCAAAGCTGTCAACGTCGATCTGGACTACCTAAAAACCAACGGGTTCGGCGTTTACGCATATTACACTGAGGCTGCGAACTACACTGGAGCGTCCAGCGTGAAAGGCGTGGTGCTGGAGGACCGCAAAGTATGGCACGGCAACGACTACACTTTCGACAATAGCAAGACCGGTGCAAATAAGTGGGTGAGTACGGGGAGTAGTTTGTGGATTTATTACGGACCTGGGTATCCCGGCTACAACAGTGGCGATCAAAGCACCTGGAAATACAAGGAGTACTGGCCCATGCGGCAGAGCGAGAAAACGACATTCTTCGCCTATGCGCCCTGGAATATTTGGAACAGCAGTAACGGCACCGCCGGTTCTGGATACAGGGTTACAACCGCCTCAAAAGGTGCGGTGCCTACCATCAACTACCAGCTGTTCACGAATGGGCAGGGAGGGGCGAGCCAGAGCGGCAGCACCTATACCGTTACCGTAGCGAACAGTACGTTTGGCGATGGCATCCAGAAAGACCTGCTCTGGGGCGTGCAGTCGACGGGCTATCCCTATAAGGACTTCCAGCGGCCGGCCTCCAACACCGCTGAGCACGATAAGAACACGGTGAAGTTTAGGTTCCGCCACGCACTTTCGAAGCTTAGCTTTACGATTGCCGCCGAGGTTTTACCGACGGAGAATCCAACTAATATCAGCAATTTTGACACTTATTATGTAGAGTCTTATACTTCAGGAGGAGGATGGGGAGGAGGGTCTACTACTACCAATGTCCCCCGCAAGACCGTATACCTCGTGGAGTCTGTAGAAGTGTCATCCGATGATGGACTTCTCAAGAACAGCGCTACCCTCTCACTCGACAATACCACTGACGCCAATTCTCCAGAATGGAACGGCAAAGACGGCAATGTGAAGTACAATTTCACCTCCACCATCTTCGGCAATGATATAAAATATGTAAAAGACGCAAACAATACATATAACGCTTCCAATAACAAAACCAATTACAGCACACTCCTTGGCAGGCGCACCTCTATTACTGGCTTGACCACCGAGCCCCAAACCCTTATGGGCAGCACAGGCAACAGGCTCTACGCCATCCCAGGTTCCGGCAGTCTTAAGGTGACTGTAAAGTATCATAAGGTCACCTTTTATTATCACAGAGATGATTCTGGATGGTTCGGCACCGACGAATGGTGGACCGTCTACGAGGGAGCGAACAGTAACGGTACCACCGTCACGAAAACCATATCCGCCAACCTCGAGGCCGGGCGATCCTACAACATCAACCTCCTGCTGAAGGGCAACGGAACAGACGTCGACCTCGAATTCGAGGTGCAACCATGGGAGGTCCTCAACCGCACCTACTCCTACAGCGAGGACGATTACGAAGTGATCGACTGGCTCACCTTCGACTCCGAATGGATTGACTACCGCATAGACAATCTGGTGTACATAAACAACCGCGTTGGCAAGTTCACCTTCAGGGCTAGAGGCGGCAAGTACGTGCGTTGGATGGCAGAACTGCGACCCAGCCCCGAAGGGAATGGCACGGACGGCTTCCATTTCACCGACAAGAACGGTGTGCCCCTCACATACCCCGACGGCACCGAACTTGATGAGCTCTACGGCGAACTTGGTGAGAATGTATACAATGAAATCTACATCCAGGCCCGTAATCTGGAAGCACCCAAGATCAACGCTGCCACCCTGCGTTTCACTTTTGACAACAACGCTACTCCCCTTGAAGCTGTGGTGCCCCTGAACCTCATCAACCAGTATTACAACAACACCACGAAACGTATTCAGGAGTGGACCGTAGTACAGAATGCAAACTGACATGAGAAAAGTTCTACCATACATAATCCTGTCCGCCGCATTCACACTGTTGCTTGGCGGATGCACATCCGAGAGGCTTGAGACCGGTCTCGCTGACAAAGACGGCATAGTGCTGTACTTTAATTCAGGCAGCGGCGTTCCGCTCACCAAAGCCACCTCTTCCAGCGTAACCGCATACAACGAGAACAAGATAAGCTCGGTAGATATATTCTTCTACCCCGAAGGACAGGGGGCCACTACTTCCAACGCAGTTCACTCGGTGATCGGACGCACGGTGGAACAGGTGGCAGGCAACGACAATCTCTACAAGACTACAATCCGACTTAATGCCACCCAGGCGGAGGCCATATTTGGTGGTACCGTGGAGGGAACCTGCAAGGTGTTCGTTATTGCCAATGCAAGTCTCTCTTACAGCGATACTTCCATTCCCGCCCTCAAACAGCAACTGATCGAGCGCGACTTCAGCACCCAGACCATTCAGGGTAGTTTTGTAATGTACTCCCGCGATGGTGGTTCCGATACCGATGAGGCAGGTTATACCGTAACCCTTTCGGAGGGCAAAGCTTCCGGCAGGATTCCTATGCTCAGGGTGGCCGCCAAGGCCCAGCTCTTCTTTAAGGTGATTGAATCGCTTGAAGACCCCAACACCCATCAAACCTGGAAACCGGACCTTGCCCACATGAAGGTCTATCTCGTGAATGGCATGAAGCGCACCCGAATCGATGCTCCGTATTCCCCGGCAAACGACGGTTCCGATTATTTCGACTATTCGGAGCGGGATGTCACCGACTATTCCACAGCCACGGCAGGCACGCCAGAAAAGGCAGTCTATACTGAGATTTCCGAAGCAGAATTAGGCAGCTATAAATACAGTTGCGAGCCCTTCTATTCATATCCATGTTCGTGGAAAGACATTCACGACCATGCTACCCAGTACATAATCGACGTCCCTTGGTACATCGATGCAGAAGGAGCGGCGCCGCCCGCTTCGCGCTATTATCAGCTCAGCGCTAACCTGGTGGATTCATGGTTCCTTCGCAACCGTTACTACCGCACCTTCGTCGAGATCAATACCCTTGGCGGTGCCGACAAGATACAAAGCGTGGACATCCAGAATTGCACCTACGCCATTACACCCTGGTTTAAGGAGGGTGCCGGCGTGGAGTCTGGTGTCCCAGTTGTGGGCACTTTCGAGTCGCAGAGCTACCTGGTTGTGGAGCCTACGAAGATAATTCTCAACAACGAGAACTATGCCGAGTTCGACTACCTCTCGTCTTCTACCCTCAACGCTAACAACACTAAGGTGATTGAGGTGAGATACTACGACTACAAGAACGGCGGCAAGAACCAGATTGTCCGCACCGGCAGCGCGATTACAAACGACTCCAATACCAATTCCTCAGCAATCAGCGTCGACATCAGTCAGGGTAAAGTACGGGTCACCCACAATTTGTACAATAACGACGGAAGCCAGAAAATCTTCGTGGAGTATTACATAAAGGTGCGTATCCAGAACAATGACGGCCTTCACGAAGATGTGGAAATCATTCAATATCCTCCGCTGTACGTGCTTATGAAAAACGGTGACAATGCCTTCGTTGATGGGTATTTCCGCCATGTTATGAAGACAGGCGGCGGAGCACCGTTTACTAATGCGTATGCATTCACGGGTAACAACTTTAGCGCATGGTCGGGCTATTACAAGAGCGTTTCGTATTTCCAAACACCTAGTACTACTACTAAAGATTCATATTGGTATCTCGGCATTGAAACTAGTACTGGGACAAACAATGGAAATATTACCAATGGCACATATGCGGGCATGGTGATGACTCCTTATGGTAATTTATACTCCACCCCTGGAAGCACAGACCTCTCCCTTTATGACATTACCGGCATCAAACTTTCCGCTTTCTCTGACAGTTACCACTCATACACCGTAGACATAGGCCACAGCACATCCGCCAGTGCTCAGACTGTTGATAATATCGGGCAGGAATTCGAATACCGCATAGGCGATCCCCGGACAAACAACAGTTTTACGGGCAATCCCAAACTGGTAGACTACCTAACTGGGATGGGCGAACCAAACAATAAATATAACAGCTATTGGAGATATAATTCAAGTAGAGTTACCACCAAGGCTTGGGATTCTGATGCCGACAAAATCCAGATAGCAACGGAGGATCATGTCGACAACAATATTATCGCCCCATATATCCTCATTAGTTCCAGTTATTTGTCTCAGTCCGCAAGTTATGGTGTAACCTTCGAGCAAGCCCAGAAGCGCTGCGCCACTTATCAGGAAGGGGGCTATCCCGCAGGGCGCTGGCGTCTTCCCACGGAAGCCGAGATGATGTTCCTTATCGAACGCCAGGAGGACAATACCATCAGCACGCTGTTCAATACCTCGACTACCAGTTCATACTATTGGACAGCTAGTGGTTACTTCATGAACCAACGGAAGCTTTACAGCAATGATTACCCTGCCCGTAAAGGCGCTGCCCGCTGCGTCTACGATGCCTGGTACTGGGGCGATGACCCTGTAGAGGCGGCCGCATACACCTATACCCCCATGCCTTAAACCTCACTACCATGAAGACATTGCGCAACATTTTACATATAGTGCTCGCCGCCCTTCTGCTCGCTTCGTGCGTGAGGGAGGAACTCGTGCCCCGTGTAGTGGAGAGTGAGCCCGGCGACCAGGTCACAATTGATGGAAGTATCGACGTTCCCATAGCTCTTGACCACCCGTGGACCAAGTCCATGCAGGAAATTCCCGGCATCAAGAGGCTCTTTGTGGCAGTGTTCGATGAATCCGATATGATGACGGAGATAAAGGAGGCTTTCCCCGGCACCAAAGACAATCCGTCCGACCATTTCGAGCCGGCTGGCAGCGGCAGCAATTATCTCACTACTTTCCACGTGACTCTCACCAGGTTGGAAGCGGGCACCCGCTACGTGGAGTTCATAGCAGTCAGCGACGCTTCCAAAAACGACCTCCTGCGCGCGAACAGGCGCTCGGAGGCTGGCATGGCTCTGTCGGAGGCTATGAAAATCAGCGATAACGAAGAAGCCTTCTTTGGTCGCAAGACTTTCCTTTTCCTGACGGAACAAACAGACATGAAAGGCATAAAGCTCATACGCAACTATGCCAAGGTTACGCTGAACGTGAGCGGTGCAACAGCGCCGACTGGTAAAAGCATTAATATTACGGGGTATAAGGTCTTTAATGTACCGAAGACTGGCACGATAGCCCCTTTTAATTCCAATAGTCCGGAGCTTGCCACAATTATCAAAGATAATGTTCCTATAGAGATTTCCAATCCCGACTGCTTTGCTCACTACGACTTGCTGGGTGGAAATAATCCGTATTCCGACATTACAAATGGCTTCACGGCAACTGTAGGAAATACAACTATTGACATTCCCCCGTACACAGGCTTCATGAACGGTGCTGTGGAATTCGAAGATTATTCTTCGCTATACAATTCGGGCGGAACCACTGATGCTGCTTTCCCGTTCCTGGCTCCGAGCGGGGAGGATTTCCTTTACGAATGCCCCTTCCGCGAAGCTGATGAGAATCCGTTCATGATTATTAAGGCAGAATGGACTGAAGGCAATAACGAACCAGAAGTCTGCTACTACAAGGCCGACTTCGTTTACAAGAAAGACGGAGTCAACACCTACTATAACATACTTAGGAATTTCCAATTTACTCTAAGTATCGGCAGCGTGGCCGAGAAGGGAGCTTCAACTATATATGAGGCCGTAAACTCAATCGCCATGAACAACTTCGAGTCGTCCACGATGGCGATGGCGCTTACCAATATCTCAAACGGAAACGAGCGCCTTTACATTAGCGCCACCGACCGCCTGCTTACCACCGGGCGCATTGATACCGTGTATCTGCGTAACAGTGTGTTTGCAAACGGAGAATGGAACTGGGACACCGACGGTTCTGACAATTATGGAATATCCCATACTTATAAGAAGACCAACCTCGTGGGGCGCGACGGTGACCTTATCACCGGTGTGAATTTTGACGGCGTAGTGACTTCTTCAGATCCCGATAAGGACTGGGTGGGCTGGACCAGGGTTATCGTAAACTTCGCCGATCCTTACGATCTTAATCTCCGAAAGGGTATGGTGTGGAAGCAGAGCATCGTGTTCTACAACACCGCAGAACCTGCATTGAGCCGTACCTGTGTCTTTACACGTCGTCGTCCATTCGATTTATTCTTGGACGTACAGGATTATGTTGCAGCCGTTGAGGGACAGTCGTGCCGTGTGGACATAAAAATCCCTGCGGGTCTCACCGAAGCTCGGTTCCCGCTGGAGTTCTATATAGAGCAGGAAAAGAACACCCTCTACCCGGATGCAACGTCTGGAATATTGCTGCCGGTGAATACCGGTAAAACGCAGATTCCTGGCAGATCGGGGAACAACTACTACTTTACCCGCATTATTACCTGGCAGGAATACTCTAGCACCCTCGCATCCGTAGACGGTTACAGGACTTTCCCGTCGTATTTCAAGACCTTGGTCGCTCAAAGCGCAACCACGTTGTGGGTCATGCCCGCTTCGGCGGACGGACACTTCTCCATCCAGGACGACGTGCTGGACGTGTTCACCAATAAGGACAGTTTCCTGAATGAGAAGGTTGCCGGTTCGGTTTCCTTCCAGTATTCATCGCTGGTCGTGAAGGCAGGAGATGACGAGGATGAGTCGGTCGAGTCCCGCACGAACGAGGCTACCGCGATTTCCGGTGCAGCGGTTACATATACATCCTCCGATCCTTCGGTTGCCACAGTATCCTCGAAGGGAGTGGTCACTGGCCATGCCGTGGGCACTGCCACCATTACCGCAAGTTGCGATGCCTATGGCGCATATAATGCAGCGTCGGCTAGCTACACCGTAACCGTCGCCGCCTCCAATGCGAAGCTTCCCGGCCTGGTGGCCGACTGGGCGCGCAGTCCTATAACTATCTACAAGACAGGGGCTTCGCCCACCCAGGTGGCGATTTATGCCGTGAGCGAAAACAATTCGCCCGGCGCCATTACCATTACATATACTTCCAGCAATACCTCGGTTGCAAGTATTAGTGAATCTGGAGGCGTGTATTATGTGAATCCCGGTTCCGCCGGCACTGCCACTATTACCGCTACCGCATCCATAGCTCCTTCTGATGATTATGTTGCCGACAGCAGAGTTCTTACTTATCAGGTTACGGTAACTGCCGGATATGCAGAATCAGGCTCCGTATTCCATAACGAGACCTTCCTCGGCAGGAACCCTGAGCAGCCTGCTGTGCTGATGACCGACTATGAATCCAAATGGCAGAGCGTCTCACCTGCAGATGCAACATTCCACAGTCAGTCAGACGTATGGCACAACCATCCCAGAAACAATTACGGCGCCTATGCGATTGGTTGGCACGACCAGTCTGAGAACGACGTTTGGGCCGACACCGATAGCTGGCTGGTATCTCCCGAGATAGACCTTGCGGCATCACGGAGCGCGAAACTTACCTTCTCGCACGCTGCGTCGTACCATCTCTATCCGGCGCAGATGAAAGAATCAGGATTTGCAAAGGTGATGCTCATTCTGGCTTCCGACTATGACGGTTCAGCTGGCACTCCAGGCAACAAATGGGTCGATATATCGCCTGAAGCCACGCAGTACCCGTTCCCCGACTATAAGTACGTACCTGCGGCTATTGACCTTACTCCGTATGCCGGAAAGAAGATCCGTATAGCCTTCAAGTACTCTTCATCCTCCGACGCTTCCCACGCGATGACCAGCAACAACCCGAACTGCAGCTGGGAGGTCAAGAATGTTGTAATCAGGGAAAATTAATTTCCCCTCGCTGAGCCAGCATCAACCTAACACTGTAGACAGTTTGTTCACGCAGTTGCGCTTGCTTTCCTGGTTCGGATGCACATAAAGATTCAGGGTAGTCCGCACGTCGGAATGCCCGAGGAGGGTGCTAACCGTCTTATAATCAGCGCCGTATTCAATGCAGGCTGTGGCAAAGAAATGCCTTAGGGCGTGGAAGCGCACCCGCCGTATGCCCACTTCCTTGAGGAAGCGCGCGAAGTAATTCCGGTAGCTGCGGGGCTCGATCGGCCAAGGGCCGTCGCTCAGCACATAGTTGCCGGGGTCCTTGCCGGGCATGATGTAGCGGACAAGCCTTTGCAGATTGTCGGAGAGCGGGATGTCCCGGTAGGAAGTTATGGTTTTCGGGGAGCCGAAAGACAGTTTGCTATAAGGCAGGACGGCATCGCTTACATACACCCGGGAAAGGGTCCTGCGCACATGCAGCACGCCGGCATCCAGGTCCAGATCTCCCCAGCGCAAGGCACATACCTCGCCTATGCGCAGGCCCGTGACGACGCAGATATATATCCCCAGGCCCTTGTAGCAGGGATTGGCGCGGATGGTATCGAGCATCTTGACGACATCGTCCTTCGTAAGGGTGGGAGCGCTGAAAGAGCGAATGGCGGAAGGATAGCGCAGGTTCCACTCGGGCCGCTCGCACAGCCCGTGCGATGCCCCATATCGCAGAATCATTTTGAGCACCAGCACCAATTCTTTTACGGTGCTGATGCTCAAACCATCTCTAAGTTTCTGTAGGATAAACTCCTGCACATTTTCTTCCCGCACTTCCGTGCTCGCGCCGAACGCCGGAAGAAGATGGCTCTCAAGAAGCGTATAGTATGTCGAGTAGCTCGATAGCCTTACGTAGTTCTTTTTATCGTTTTTCCACCGATCTGAAAGTTCTTCGAAGTTTAGCAGGTTCACAATGAATTACGGGTTATTATTAAGTCCTTCGACAACCTTGAAGCTCTTGATCTGCCAGGTACCTCCCCAAGGACGATACTCAGTAAGGTCTGCAGGGAAGTATTCCGGAGAGGCTTTGTACTCGAAGCCGATGCGCACGTTCATGAGTTGTGCGTCGGTCTTTCCGGCAAGCAGGGGCTTGAGAGAGTGCGACACGTTCACCGAAACCCAGTTGTAACCATCCGGGTATTCCGCTTCAGTCAACAGCGTGCCGTCGCTCCAGTTGGCTCCGCCATCGAAGCTGATGTGCACAAGGCAGTCTTCTATTACACGGGCTTTGGCAAGGTCGAGGTTGCCGGCAGACTCACTCAAAGCCGGCACATAAACTACTCCATTCTCTCCGTGAGTGCCATTGCCGGTGAAACCATCCATGAAGTAGTTACAGCTATGGTTGAATTCCAACACGGGGTTGACCGATGCGCGGAGGTCTAAAACAGGGGAGATGAGCCAACTATGAGAGTTGCGGCTGCAGTTTGCGGAGTAATCCCACGCCGAAGCCTGCATACCATAGCGCACATCATCGGTACGGAAGTTCCAGGCATCGAAGCCGTCGGCGCCAAGAACCGTTGCTTCGTGCGACTTGGTGAACCACATTATCTTGCCATCGTAGAACGGCACGTTGACGTATTCGGTGCCAATGGTCGGGCTGCTTACGCCAGGAACCACAACCTCGATTTCGTAGCGGAGGTTCTCGGACATTGCGGAATACGTGTGTCCACCGTCTGTAAACTCGGCGATTTCCGCATGAGCCGTGATGACAACTGTACCGGCGCTGACACCAGTCACATGACCGTTGGCATCCACAGTTGCAATACCAGTATCGCTTGATGTGTAAGTAACCGTAGGATGGAGTGTTTCATTACTCTTGACAACTGTTGCAGTTGCAGTATTCCTGGTGACTGTCTGGTCTTTATTGATTACCGGTGTGAGCAGTCCATCCCATCCGAAGGTCCAGTCAGGCAGGAATTCAGCCACCTTGACAGTGAACGTGGTAGAATAGCCGGTGTAGGCCTTATACTGAGGTATTGTTGCCGTGACAACGGTTTCGCCAGGAGACACGCCGATGACCTCACCGGTAGTCGCGTTGACGGTAGCGATAGCCACGTTCTGAATGCTATAGGAAACAGGAGCACCGGAATTAACCGTGACAGGGTTGGTGGCCTTGGAACCTACCGCAACATACAACGGCTCCTTCTCGAAATGAATCTCTCCGGCACGACGTACATTAACGAATTCATCGCTTTCAACTCCCGAGAAATAGTTAGATGACTCTGGGTCGCACTGTACATACACACTGGTAGCACTTGATGCAACGAGAGTCTTGAAATAGCTCGTAAATGTCTTGTTCGACTGAATATCCTCATGAGCAGCCGTATACTCCTCGTAAGTAATCGTACGCGTAAACCAATACGAACGCCCGCTCTTGCCAGGAATCTTGCTGGGCCCGGAAGTAACAGGAAGAATCGGGTACGAAGCATTCGTTGCATTGGGGTATAATGTGTGGTCGTAGTCCTCTATGAAGAACTTCAACGGAAAACGGGCCTTGGAAATACCAGAAGGTATGGTGATATCCACCGTAACACCTTCGCCCTCATTTGGAGCAACATAATCCTGAACATCCACACTAAAAACATAAGGCTTAAGGCCCGAGAGCACCAGAGCGCGTGTAAGCCCCCCATCATCTCCATTAGAGAAGGTGATTTCTTGCTGCCACATCTCGTTATCACCGAAATTCTGGGGATTTTTTGCAAGATTAATAGTGTATTTTACCCAACCATCACTACCATTGTGGGAAACGGTTCCCGGCGCACGAGTAATACTATAATTGTTGATGTATGCAGCCTCTTCCGGATCAAAGTTATTTGCGCTAACCTTAGTCCAATAAGCATCATCCCCGGGATTATATGTAATGAATGGAGTAAGACGCTTAGCCCTATTCAAATCTTTAACATTAATGCAAGGAGTGATTTTGGATATCTTGATATCACCGGGGGAGTTTGTTGCGAAATCATCACCAGTGAGATTTTTTAGATAGACGTCCACACTCGTTCCGTCAGTCACAAGAATATCGGTCGAACTGATATACAGACGTGCACCGGTCTTGGAGATAACCGTATATGACTGAGCCTCCGCCGAGCCATCGAAGTTGTTCATTGAAGGGCTGTTCGCAGCTTCTTCCAGAGTTGCTGCGCCATCACTATGAACGCCGGAAATCTTTAGTTCATAGAAAAAATTACGGAGCAGGTGGAAATAGACCTTATCCGCGTCTTCGCTTGGCTGATAAACAAAATCCGCTTTATAGTAGGTTTCTGCATGACCACTATAACTACCCTTGAATATAATATAAGGGTTGGCAACATCCGTATATGTACACTCATAAAGGTAGTCAAAGTTGCCTGCGCTGATTTTATTGGCATTAAACCATGTTTCACATGCAGATGGGTCAGTAGAGCCAACCTCGTCATGCATGGAAACATACTCGACAGTGCTCGGCATATAACCTACATATTTCTGTGTCTCCACTAATTCCTTGTAAGCAAGATTGGCAGTGTCTTCTTCATTCCCCTCAACTCTAGAGTAGTCGGCGAAACGGGCAAAATTGACAGATGCGTTCCCATCATTATCAAAATTATACTCAGCCGTATTGGGATTATACGGAGCGAGGGTGCCATAACGAGGCTTGTTGAATACCTTAAAACCAGTGAGGGTGAAATTATTGATATTATCTGCAAGGGAAACGCTCACTTTCAGGAAGTTACGCACCATCTTAAGGCCTTGCATCTTCTCACTTGAAGCGGAACTGATGCCATCGAAGTGCTTGCGGCACCAGTAGGCATCAACATTATCGGAAACAATGAACTTCTTGATAAACGAAGCCTCATCTATCATATCGAAGTCATCGATATCAATAAAATCCTTCTTGCCGATGGCAATAAACTGGACCTCACGTGACTCGCTGGTTCTTTTTAAAGTAACATGAAAACGAGTAAGGTATTGCTGGTCGGCACCCAAAGGTGCAAAAACATCTCGAGGATCGTCGACGGTTCCCGGCTCCGCCTTTGCAATCTCCGTAAGGATGTCACCTTTATCAAATACTGCGACATACAAGTCCTTTACCTCTGGGGCTTCTCCGAGGGCCTTGGTCCATACTCCCTGGTCGGCTTCGACCATCATCTGGATGCTCAGATCCAAGGTGACGTATTCGCCATCTTCCTCCGCGCCGACTACCGGGTTGACTTCGCGGAGATTCTCTCGCACACACGATGCAAGGAGCATCGTGGAAAGTGTAGAGATGGTTAATATTATATGTTGCAAATATTTCATTATTAATAACTTGTGTTATGTCCGTTAGGATGGTACTCATTAGTCGATGCAGCAGTGTCTCCACAGTACCAAAGGTCGTAAACAAAACGGCAGGAGAAGGTTGTGTCGTTTGAGAGCGCCTCAGCTTCTGCAGCAGTGTAAAAAGTGATAGATGCATTCACATCGTTTGGCACATACACCAATCTGCCGCTACCTGCCCAATAGTAAGTTTCTGTGGCATAGAGGTTAGGGATAACACCATCGCGCTGCCTAGCAACGATAAAGGCGATTTCGGCCTCTGAAGGAAGACGCCAGCGCCCTGCGGGATAACCAGCCTCCTGATATGTTGCGCCACGCTTTATGACCTGCTCCCAGGTTAATCCCGTGTTAGCATTCAATGCCGAAGAGATGAGGAAACGAGGAGCAATAAGATTTCTATCTGCTTCTCTCAAACTGCAAATCATTATGTCACCAGGATTATTCCAGGCCTGCGTTGCTTCACTTGACCCGTTCCAATAAAGATAGCCATTAAGTGACCACGTATCCCCATAACCACCATCTTCTGCACTTGCACTTGCTTTCACACGGGGGTCCGCAATACGATACTCTACATCCTCACCGTTACTTGAATATGTATGATTTGTCGCGTTAAACGCAGAAAGGTTAATCTCTGCAGTATAAAAATTGGCAGATATGGACGCATTCATATTATTGGTGGTCGCCACAACAGTACCGTAGTCCGTGGAGATAGACCAGGAGAAACCTCCGGCAGTATATTGTGTCCCCTGGCCATAATACCATGTCCCTGTGGGGGCATATTGTGTTGAATTTGTTACAGACAGCTGCAAACTTGTATTGCAATGATAATAAGGATTAAGGGATCCAGTATATGTGTTGGTTCGCCAGCTACCAAATAAGCCGCTGCGCGTATAATAAGTAGCAGTCAGTGTGCTGCTTCGTCCTTCATACGACGCATTCTGCACTCTTCCAAAATACCCATTGACAAATACATCACCAGCAGCATGTAACTCGAGCATGATTGCCGGCCTTTGGTGAATTGTCACCTTTTGGCTAATTTCATCTTTGTTGGTAACAGTGAGGTGAATGACACGTTCCTCATACACCTCATTAAGCGGATGCGAGAAATAAATCTCACCCTTAGCATAATTATAGGTGACGGAATATGTATTGCCATCAATGGAATTATTGGTGACTGAGGAGGCACCTACAGCAACCTCATAATCCACACCCACACCAGTATTATATTTGGAGTAGCAGATCTTATCAATTATCACCTCGCCATTTTTTAGGTCAGCGCTGGAGCTGAATTTGAAAGTGTAGGTAGACTCATTGTTCAATGTCACATCATCAGGCTCCACGACCAGAAAGTTGTAGCGGATAAACTCGCCGGAAATAGACTCAGAACCGGCACTCGTTGCAATGCCCTCATGGACCCAGTTGGAAATGATGTAATGGCAGTTATCAATAATCTCTGCTTTATCGAGTTCCTTATCACCAAGACTCTGAACATATACGAATGTCCGGTAGTAATGATTGTATTCAAACTTGCGGCCGATCACATTGGCGCTGAGTTTATAATAGCGTCTTTCCGGCTCTCCGTTAACATCCTCGCCTTCCTTGTTCTTGATCATGCGCCATGGAATGGAGAAGATGTAATTGGATGCATTGTCATCCAGGTCCGACCATGACATAGGGAACGAATAAAACGGAGTATGTGAATAGTTGAAATCTTCCTTTCCCTCAACAAGGTCCTCGTTGGCAAGAGTCGATATCGCCCGGTCATCAAAATGGATATAGTCGGAACTAGCAAGAGTGTAATCAGAATATACGCGAGTCCTCTTGCTTCCACTGTGAATACGCACTTTCATGCCACCAAGTTGATCCGGGCACGGTTCATACACACTATTATCATCACTCTTGAAACTCTCCGGCAGCTTAAGGAAGAGTTGCATCTTGGAGGCGCAGCGATACAGAGGCACACGGCCTGCAGCAGTGGAGATGCGCTTGGTTGGATCGCTGGGATAGTCCGGGTGCTGTATGGTATAAAGTGTCACCTGCGCCGTCTCCTGCGAGCACATGGTGAAATATGGCTGAACCTCCTGCTGAGAGAAATCATATTCCAACATCATTTCGCGCAGGTCATTTATGCTACATGTTCCGTTATAATTCAACGCGGCATTAGCAATCACGAATGCATCGCATGTTCCTCCTTTGGTATCACCAAACAACGTTTCAGCGATCTGATCATTATAATATACCTTAACATAGCATTCCGTGGAGTCAATCTCAACGGTATTCTCTACGGTACGACCAATGGCTCTGAAGATAGGAGCAGAGTCGGTCTCTCCCGTCCTATAGAAGAAACAGTCTATCGTATTGATAGTGTTTTCATTCAAGTCATCAAGCCCCCGTTCGGTGTCGCCGGCTTTTGTCTGCGCTTTTACAAAAGAGGGATCGAATTTTAGGATAATGCAATTATCTTCGAGTTCGATATCCTCGAAACCGGGGATAGCTGCCGGAGTGCGAGGGATACGTTCTTCACGTTCACAAGACACTGCGAACATAAGAACGGCGGCAATCAGAAACAATGCTATGTTACTTAACTTTCTCATTTTCTCGTTAGTTAGCCGACTGTACGACACTCCATTCCTGAACCCGCTTTATCTCGTCCTGATCTATATAAGTAGAGCTTACAAACAGCCAGTTATCCTTGGGCAGGGCCACAACGGCGCGGTTCTCGGAATTGAACAGATAGATACGAAGTTTGGCTTTGCTGGTGACTTGCGCAGCGGTATTGATCGCCTTGACATAGATATAGTTCATATCGTCTCCGATATTACCACGGATCGCGGTCTTGAATGATCCGTCTTCATTGCGCAGATACTCGCCATTCTCGTCGGTGAAGGCAAAGGCATCGTCCCCGATAAGGGATGCCTGCCAGTAGAGGTACATGCCGCTGCCAAGTTTGAAGTAGAACTTGCCCATGCGGTTGTTGATATAGACGTTGTCGTTAATAACCTGATATACGAAGTCGGAATCGTATGTCAGCGACTGTATGACAGGATTAACGAAACTATTGTAGTCGAATACTGTCTCCTGCAGATCCCAAGGTTGAGGAATAACTGTCAGGTTCAGTTCGCGGCCATCCAGATAAAGGTTGATGGTATAGTTACGGCCACCGATTATGTCGGTATTGATAGAGCCTTCTGCCCTCCAGCCACTTCCACCATTATCCTCAGAAAAATTCAAGTCAACACTAACATTAGATATCGCGCTTTCTGATTCCGTACTGCTTGATGACGTGTCTTCCCAAGCGGCTGTACTGCTTGATGTGGTGTAATTATTACTACCGCTCTGTTTGTAGTAATACGTAGTCCCCGTCCGATAGAACAGGACTCTCTGATTTTTTGTTACGGTTGTAGTTTTTGTATACCGTTGAGTTGTAGAAAGTCCGATGTTATGATAAGACACAGTAATTTTAATATTCTTTGACTCTGCACCAGGTGTATCAGCCTCTTTTGGCACCAAATAAAAATTGTTATTGGGACCCGGCAACAACTGCTTTTGTGCATTATCAACGCCTTCATAAACTGTTCCCCATCCAGTTTTCAAATCGTCATCACTCTGAGGCCTAATAATGGACGTTGTCATTTGTGATATCCCAAAAGAATAATTCAAATATTCATTACCTGTACTTGTCCAGTAAGGAATAAAGGCTTCAGGATTGTCTAAGTGAAGAACACCATTTTTAAGAAAATTCTCCATCTCAACTCCCGACAAGAGTATTTTCTTTTCGGTAACAGGTCGCTCAAAAGTCCGAGTTGTAGTTATCGTTAACGTACGAGTGGCATAATAGAGATCTCTATTCCCCCCGTTAATATTTTCCCGACCTTGCCGCTGAGTGCCGTATGTAATTGCACCAGGCGTTTCTGTAGGAGGTATTGGACTTGGAATCACTTCAATCCAAGTACCCGTCTCTTCCGCCTGTGCTGCACTGTTAATCGTAAAATGCATCTTTGCCGGTGCATGGCGGAAGTGCATGTCAACCTTGGAATCGGCATAATCATCCATATGCACGTTGCGGTGAGGAAGGCCGGAGGTGCTGGTGCCCCAGAGGAGGTCTTTCTGGTTCGAAAGATCAGTCGAGGCTGTGTAGGTGACCTGAGGGCCTTCGTCGGGATCGACAGACGCCGCTCCGTGATAATCCGCCCATGGGCCATAGGCAAAGAAGGAGACATTCTCTTCGGGATCCATCGGCCAATACTCCTTTTTGTGATTGGCGTCCAGCGAATAATCCCACACATTGTTGCCATCGTCCCATCTCACCTGGCGGTTGTTGAAGATAATGCCGGCAGCGGCTCCAGGACTGGCGTAATTATTCTTTTGCGTATAGTATGCATACACACCCCATCCATTGCCGTCGGAGGTGAGATCCACCAAGGTCGCATCGCCCTTGGTTTCCTGGTTGAGAGTCGTGCTGAAGCTGATTTCATCCCGGGTGGCCCTGGGATTACCGAACTCAACCTTCGCGCAGGATGCAAAGGCCACAAAGCATACTAAATATAATATGTATGATGAGACTTTATTCATATTATGTCTGCTCAAGGTGAACCTTAATGGTATTAACATCCGTACTTGCCTCCGGCCAGTCTTCCACAACAGCAGTGAAATCGATGGCGTTCAGGCTGACGCTGATGGTGTAGTTGTAGATCTTGTTTCTCTCCCAACCTTCGAGTCCGCCTGCCTTGAGCGAAGCGCTGAGGTGTCCGGTATAAGAATAATACTCCCCGAAAACATTCTCTGCGCGGGTGACTTTGAACGTGACCTCAATGACATCCTTGCCGGGATCCTCGGAGAAAGTATGGGGGATCATCAACATGATGGCCGCCTGCTTTTCTGCATCGCTGGCGGTATCGTCATAAACCGTGGTGGAGAAACTGGAGTTGCTGGTGTTGAGACCGGTCCAGTTATAGTTCATGTGCGCATAGCCATTGGGGGTCGTGGGCTGGCCGCTGCCGCTGAGGTCCGCCGGCCTGATGGAAGGAGTCACGATTCCACTGACAGGAATACCGAGGAATCTGACGCTTTCCAATTCAACTTCAATATCATCATTCTCGACCACGAAGTCCACTGTCTTCACGCGGATTTGGCTGAGCATGTGATGGAAGGTGAACTGCACCTCATTGTCGTTTCCGGTGGTTACGCCCGCGACCTTATTCTGATTCATGCACATGTCTGAAATCATGAAGTCCACCTGCTTGGAAGCGTCGGGATTCACGACGAACTTGAACTTGGGGAATCCGACAGGATTGTGAGAATAGCCATAGTGGTCATCTTCAGGATCCTGGAGGGTGATTCCGGTGCCATCACTTGTCGCATTCTCATCCACCACGAAAGCATTTTCCGCGTAAGGGTAGTATGCGAAGAAGGAGATGCGGTCGGTGGAGTTCTTGGGCCAGTAGCGGCTGTTGGAGTAGGTGTAGGCGTAAGTGCCCGTGCTGGGTTCCACGCGCGTAACCGGCTCATTCAGCAGCATATTGGAGTAGTTGGAGTTGACATCGGCGTTATTCCAGGTGCCCACGGTGCTGGTGCTGGCATCTCCCGGATGGAAGTATGCAAACACTCCGAACTTGCTGTTCACAGGGATATTGGTAGTCGAGCCGCCGTTGCCACCTATATAGCTATCCCCGGCCTTGGTGCGGAGGGCATAGGTGTCGAAGCCGATACGCTCCGGCTCCCCCTCATTGACATTAGTCTTTGAGCAGGAAACGATGGCGGCGAAAAGCCCGAATATGACCAGTATCTTCTTCATTATCAATGTTCTAAATTACGGTGTAGGCCATTCTGAAGTCCAGGATGCCTCCGTTACCTCGCTGAATTCAATTCTCTCCAGGCCAGCTTCGATCCTATACACATACCTGCGCCCGGGCAGCCACCTCTTGACTCCGTATGAATTATCCACTGCCGGATCCGGATCGGTATCATCCTTCCACAGATAGGCGTCCACATCATTATCTTTATATGAAAGAGTCTGAGAAGGATCGTGGGCTGCAGGGAAGACGATATCGTACTTCATAGACAGGTGTACCAGGGAATGCCCGGTGCTCCCATCTTCTGCAAGTGCCTGAGGCATCAGGACAAGCTTGGTGCTGGTGGAAGTCGACTCCAAAGTCATGTTTACCACATTATCCACCCCTGTCCAGTAGGCCTCAGCCGCCGAAGCGCTGGCAATCGATGCATCAGGCGCCAAACAAATGCCATGATTCTTGACGGAGGTAAGCGTCAGAGCAGTAATACTGATTGTGGCGCCAGCCGGGAGCGAACCGTTTGCGGCGGTAATCTCAAGTTCCACCAGGCTCAGTGCATGGCGGAAGTTGAAATTCACGATGCCAGGTGTGGAGCAGTTGGAGTAAGTCTTGTTCTTGTTTCCGAATGAGTCGAAGAGGATATCGACCTGCTTCGCCGGGTCGGTATTTACCGTGTATTCCACCACCGGCAGGGCATTACAACTGCTGCTGTAGGCTTCATTGCGAGCGGAAGAACTATAGAACTTGAGTGCCTTGCTGTTATCTTCCGCATATGCAGAGTAAGGATAGTATGCCCAGAAAGAGATGGTGTTCTCATCATTGGCAGGCCAATAGCGCAGGGGGGAGTAGTTGTAGTTTTCTCCGTCGAAGGTAACCTGCTCGTTATACATGAAGTTCGGGGTCCAGCCGCCATCGGCCCACTCGGCAGGGGTGCCGCTGTCGATGACGCCTTCCTGATAGAATGCATAGACTCCGAAACTGCTGCCGGAAGGCAGAGTGGTGCCATCGACGAAGGTGCTTTCATCTACCTTGCTGACAGACTTGGGTACATACAAGCCGAAAGACATCGCCTCGCCGCTCCAGCGGGATTCAACATCAACCTTGCTGCATGCCCATAACGCAACGAGCATCAGCGCGGCCACCATCAGCTTATGTATCACGGTCTTAACCATCTTTTCCTTCGTTTTCCTTTAACCCTCCCTTAAGGGATTTGTGCGGGAATGTAAATATAAGTCTTTTTTTCTATTTAAAAAATTTACAATTTTTTGGGACCCCTCCGGGCGGTCAGGCCCGGGGAGGCAAAAGGGTTGAATTAGTTGATCTCAATATCACCCGCAGCAACTGCAGTCCAAGTCGCGGTGGTAGCCGTGAACTTAATGGGCTTCAGACCAAGGATGAATGTATAGGTCACGAAATCATTAATATTCCATGCAGTAGGAGAAACGCTGTTCAACTTGACAGTAGCAACATTACTTGTAACATCAGAGGTCCCCTGCGTCACATCATAATTGATGGTGATTGTAATATCATCTCCAAGAGTCTGAGGAACGAAGAGGAAATCAATCTTATCCGAACCGCTCTCATTAAGCGCAGCGGTAGTGTCCAGCACAAGGCCAGAGGCATTGATAGGAACAACAGTGGATGCAACCGCACTAGTCTGACCATCCCAAGCAAAAGAAGTGATTCCAAGCTTTGCGGGAGCGACAGGGGCGGCATATGAAAGATGAAGAGTTCCTTGTGCCCTTACATTTGCAAGAGTTACACTAGTCACCTTAATCTCTGTGTCATTCGCACTGTAATCAATATCAGTCTTAAACTTGAAGTTGACCTTGGTCAGCATGTGGTTGAAGGTAAGAGGAACTACACCATCTGTTGCCTTGCTGGTCTGTGCATCGGGGTTTGTTTCGGTGGAAGAATACCAGTAGTCATTTGCCACATTTGATACTTCGAAATCAACCATATCAGCTACAGCAGCTTTCTGAGCAAAAGTAAAGGTACCCAAACCAGCTGTTGATTTAGTAGGCGTTGCGGTAATGGTCTCATCACCATAAGGATAGTAACCGTAGAAAGACAAGAGGTTGGTAACGGTCTTAGGCCAGTAACGAACCACATTTGTCGTAGTAGCTGTCGCACCAGTATTGGAACCATAATCAACATAAAACGTCTCGTCCATGAAAGTAGGGTTCTCGGTTGCGGCAAACTTTGTTGAGCCAGTAGAATAACCAAAGACACCAATTTTGGCGCCGGTGGGGAGAGCTCCATCATTCACGAGGGTGGAATTAGCCTAGCTCAGGCTGCGAGGAGCATAGTTCGAGAAGCCGATGATAGGTTCATCGTCGTTCAGCGAACGGGTGACTTCGGTCTTAGTGCAAGCTGCGCTAAGTACGAGGGCGGCAGAGGCCGCGATGATCATAAACTTTTTCATAATGCATTAATGAGTTTTGTTGTTAATAATTTTTGTTTGCTTTTAATTTTTCATTTCGGATCCAGACGGGCGGTCAAGCCCGCCCGGACAATTAAAGTCTTAGTTAACAGAGACAGTTCCATTGGTGACTGATGCCCAATCAGTATCAACTGTAGCAGTGAACCTAATCGGCTTAGGACCTATAGTGATGGTGTAAGTGACCTGATTATTCTTTGCCCAGTCAATATGTGCTCCAGAATTCTTTATATCATTGAGATCAATGGTTTTGGTATTCGTGATGGTGGCGCTCCCTGTAGTAGCAACTGTCCAAGTAACGGCAATCTTCTGCTGATCTGCTGCAATAGTCTGAGGGACCATAAGGAATGTATCAGCATCTGTGCAAGCGGTTACGTCTGTGGAAAGGACACGATTTGTAGTAGCAGGGGTAGCACCACTAATTGTAACATCAAAGCCCGCGGCAGTATTGGCAGTGCCCCATTCATGAGTAGTAGAACCTGCATTAGCCGTTGCACCTTTAGTGTAAGTATTCGTAAGGGTATTCTTGGTAAATATACCACTGAGTTGGGCATTTGTAAGGGTTACGGTAGTATTAGCATCCTCGTTATCTGTCTTAAAGACGAACTTAACCTTGGTCAGCATGTGATAGAACTTAAGATCTACTGTTCCCTCTGCCCCGGACTGATATGCGCTATTTGTTGCTCCATAATATTGATCAGCAACTACATCGGAGACCATGAGGTCAACCTGGGCAGCAGCCGTTGTCTGAACAGTAAAAGTGGCATCACCAAGAATAGCTGAAGGAAGCACAAACCCGGCAGCATTATAGGGATAGTAGGCGAAGAAAGAAAGTCCAGAAGGAGTATCACCAGAAGGCCAATAGCGAAGAGGAGTGTAGGTATTATTTGAACCGGAATCACCTTCCTCATCACCGCCGAAAGTAACATCCACATTACTCATAAACGTAGGGGCGCCTTCGGCGGCACCAGTAAACAGGTTATTATTAGCACTCCAGGGAGTAGTTGCGTTTGCCTTGACCCATGAATAAACACCAAAGTCAGTAATAAGGGTAGAGCCGCTCGCAACATAATTGGCAGTTGCAGCCTTAGTGAGAGAACGAGAAACGTAGTTAGTGAACCCGATGGCCTGAGGCTCATCGTTCAGAGAAGAAGTAATTTCGCTCTTAGTGCAAGCGGCGCTAAGTACGAGGGCGGCGGCGGCCGCGAGGATCATAATCTTTTTCATAATCTTTTTTGTTTTTTATTGTTATTATTTTTTGCTTTTCTATTCTGTTTCATCGTTAAATCGGGATGTCCACGTTAATCTCTTCATCCCAGTCTTCTACTGCTGCGGTGAATCCACCGCCACCACCATCTGGTGGTTTGACATCCGGCAAGTCGATGGCCGGAACCTCCTTGCTTCCGAAGATCAGGCGGTAGAGGGCTCGGTAGCCCTTAGGCGCCTCTTCAAGTTTAATCTTGTCACCCACGTTGAACACATAGTCGGCCACTGTCTTATCGTCGATCAGGAGGGCGGATACGTTCAGGGTGGAGTCGCGCATCGCGCTGGGTTTCTCGTTGGAAGGAAGACCGAAAGTAGTGATCTTTCCATCCACGTGGCCGATGCGGAACGGCTCATCGTCCATAGTAAGGGTCCACTGGGTCATCAGCTGGGTGCCGTGCTCGGGACCGGTCGTATTCTGGGTGAGTTCGAAACTCTTTGCCATGCCGGTGGTGGAGGCGCGGAGGCTCTTCAGCACGTCGGCGTTCTTGGCATATATCGTGACCCAGTATTGAGAGACGACGCTGGTCGGGTTGATAGGCACGCGGATGGTGTAGTAGTTGATCATCTCTTCTGCCTCGTCCAGGTCGGCTGCGATTTCATCTTCGGTGGCCTTGGTCTTGCCGGAGAGCTCCTTGCGAAGTTTCTGCACGGTGTAGGCGTAGCGCTGGTATTCTTCAACCATTTCCTGGGTCACGTCGAACTCTTCTGCAACGCCGGCGGCCATCATTTCGGGGTTGTCGATCACTTCCTCTTCGCCCGCCTTGCTCTTGTACCAGCTGCTCTTGGTCTCAACCACGCTCACTTCCGCATCGTGGAAGTTGTTGAGGTGGTCAAATTCCATCTTGTAGTATTCCTCAGGGCTCTGGGTGATCATGTAGAGCTGATAGTGACCAGGGTCGAGCTGAACTGCGCAGGAGTCCACGTTGGAAGTGGTATGCTGCATGTAGAACTCGCCATCGCGGAAGAAGAAGAGGGTGATACCGGTGGGCTTGATGCCGTCGGGATAAACATCCACCTTCCAGATAACCTTCACGATGACCTTGAGGCCGGTAGTCGCCATGTATTCCAACGGACGACGCTGGCACCCGAAGAACGCGACGATCGCGAGCAAAAGTACTATCCACCACTTCCTTCTCATTTCGCTATCCTCCTACCAGGAACTCTGGTGAAAATGTACTTGACGCTGATCCCGGCGTCGGTAGGACCGAACCACTGGGTCTTAGCGGAATATTTATAGAGAAGCTTGGTGTCACCGACGTTACCCTCGTAGTGACGGTAATGGGTGCCAAGCCAACCAATTCCTGCAAAAGCCTCGAGGCGCCAGAACTGAGAAAGGTTCCATGCATATCCATACTGGAAAGAGAAGGACTGGAACTCGCCCTGGTTGCCTTTGTGCTTGGGCTCGATGTCATAATAACCGGCGCTGAACTCAAGAGCGGCGAAGTGGCCGTTGAGAATGTCCATGGGATCCGCCACGTTGTGCTTGCTGAACCAGTGACGCACGCCAAGATCCCACTTGAGGATCTGCCAGGCGCGGTCGTTGGCCTTGTTGACCCACCAAGGGAATGTGTAATCACCATAGATGCTCCACTCTTTGCCAATGGGAAGTTCCAGGCTGAAGTTAGGAGTGATGGCGAGGTCGAACAACAGGTTGGTGGATGCTGCGAACAGAGGCAGGTGACGATATTCCATCGCAGGAGTCGAGGTGTCGAGCTTGGGAAGGACATTCTTGATCTTCTTTGTATAAAGAGGCTCATCGGGAATTTCCTCGTCGAAAGTAAGCTCAGGCACGATGGACGGCTCTGCCGGTTTGTAATCGACTGAGTAAGTGGCGCGGCGGAGTTTGGGAAGGATGTCTTCTGCGATGAAATCGAACTCGGGCTGCTTCTTGAGCTTGGCCTTCTTAACCTCGGGCGTGTCGTTCGAATCAATGATAACGAGCAGGCGCTCGCGTGCTTCATCGTCGAAGCCATCGGAGGCAAGTATCAGTTCGCGGAAACCATCCCAGTCTTCGCCGGAGGTCTCTATCTTTACACGGCCTTTCAGCTCTGGATATTCCTTTTCGATGATCTGCGCAAGAGACTTTGCACGCTTCGTGCTGAAGCGGATGTTCTTTTCGGTGGGACCATCGGGAGAGGTGTGGCCGTAAATCGTAATAGTTTCAATATTTGAGGTATCGTCCCCGATCAGGCTGCGGATATCGTCGATGGTGGTGGCGTTACCCATGTATTCGGGGTCGATCTTGGTTTCGCTCTTCTTGTAGTAGACTGCGGGAACGGTCTCAACCGAAGTCTTGGCCTTGGCCTGGGTGCCGGTGGTTCCGGTGGCAGGCTTTGCAGACTTTTTATTGATGGAAAGATCGGCGCGGCGGAGCTGGGAGAAGATATCCTCGAGGATATCCTTGAGCTCGGGCTGGGCCTTGAGCTGCTCCATCTTGGCCTCGGAAGAAACGTTGGAATCAATGATTGAAAGTGCGCTCTGGCGGGCTTCCTCACTGATAGACTTAACGCTCGCAACCTGCTCGCGGAGGCGGAACCAATCTTCACCCTCAGACACGACGTTGATGCGGCCCTTCAGCTCAGGATAATCCTTCTCGATGGCCTCGGCAAGTGCCTTTGCACGCTCGATGCTGGTGCTGTTGCTCTTTGCAGCGGAACCATCGGGTGAAGTATGGCCGTAGATCGTGATGCTTTCGATATTTGCGGCATCTTCCTCGATCAGGCTGCGGATGCTTTCGATGTTGGCACCATTGCCCATGTAATCGGGGTCGATGTTGGTCTCGTCCTTCTTGAAGTAAACTGCGGCAACGACCTGCTGATCCTCGACATTCTGCATCGCATCGCCGAATATCATGAGGCGGATGGCAGCGTAACGCAGCTTCTTGAAGTAGTTGGAGTAGAGATACTTATAAATCGGCATCGCGGAGAGCTTGCGCTCCTTGACGTCGGGTGCATCGTTGGAATCGATAATCTCGAGCATCTTGCTGCGGCTAGCGTTGCCGAGGCGGATGTCGTTCTCGATCATGGCACGGAGAGTGTCCCAGGATTCATCACCAGGAGAAAGGGTCACCTTGCCGGCGAGTGCGGGGTACTTCGAAGCGATGAAGTTGCGAAGACTCTCGGCACGGCGAGCGGAAAGGTTGACGTTGTACTGGTAGACACCCTCAGGAGAAGAGTAGGCGATAACCTTCAGATTCTCGACCTTGGAGACGCCGTAGACGCCGAGGAGGCTGTCGAGCTTGGCGACAGTCTTGGCGTTGTCCATGTAAGAAGTCTGGAACACGGCGCTATCGAAGGGGAAGAAGAAACGGCACTCGAAAACGTTGCCACTGCACTCTACGCGCAACACGTCGGACGTCTGCGCGCGTAAAGAAAAAGAGCTCGCGAGGAACAACATAGCGAGGACCGCAAGCTTGAGGCCCGCGTTCCAGATGATCTTACAGATGTTGTTACTTACGAACATTTCCGTTTAGATGCGTATGAAAATTAAAGCGTTGCTTTTTATTTCAAAAAAAAATTGAAATGCATATAGCATCTCAAAAACGGTTGCAAAGGTAAACAATAATTTTTATTATCCAAAAATTTTTTTACTTTTTTTCAAAAATTGTTTCGAAAACATAAAATATGTGTCACCCCCCCCCATTTTAAAGACGTTCTACATATATACCTTATTTATACGCGCGTCGCGCACACGCGTTTTACGTGCGCGTGCACGCTATTTTTTATAGTGGTGACAGGGGGCCCCAGAAGGCGATTTTTTCGTGATTTAGAAATTTTTTTAACTTTTGTGAAAAATTTTTTGCATAGTAAAATTCTTTTTATATATTTGCAACCGGAAACAAAAATAAACCCAGTTTTAATAAAACTGCAAAATGAAAAATATCAGTCGTATAATGCTCTCTGCAGCCGCCCTTCTGGCCATCATTTCTTCATGTGCCAAGATCGACGACATGCCTTCTTTCGAAGACAAGAGCGAGAAGCAGAAGATCGACTTCGATATAATGGTCACACGCGAAGGCAAGGTTGTGGAGAAAGCACGTTCCGGAAAGATGACCAAGTCTCTGGTAGAAGATTCCGACAATATAGCCACTATGGATACCGACATTCCTTTCGGCCTCATCGGTATCGACTATCAGAACGGAACCCTGGTGCTGGACAATGCAGCGGTCAAGAGCGACGGCTCCGGCTACAGCGGACTGTTCGACAATTATCTCTGGTCCACATCCAATAAAGTAGCGTTCAGCGCCTACTATCCTCATGTGGAAGCAGTGGACTACAGCAGCGACCTGGAAACCTATGCCATCCCCTACTCCGTAGAAGATACCCACGCCGGTCCCCTGGTCTCCAAGACCGTGGAGAAGGCAGTGAATCAGCTGAATATGATTCCCCTGGTGTTCCAGCATATCACCAACGACATCGGCTTCAAGATCTGCGATATTACCCCCGATCCCCAGATCCAGGGTCTTATCCACCTCCGCAAGCTCACTGCCGTCAATGTTGCCCAGGCCGGTATATTCATCAACGACATCCTGAACAACTCAGGCACCTGGCACAGGCAGGCCTTCTACCGTAAGGTTGTGGTGTTCGAGGGCGATGCTGTAGTGGGTGTAGGTTCCGAGAACGAGAAATTCGTCGGCTACGATACCCTCGAAGACCGCCTCTCCGACAGCCACCGCTTCTATTCCATCCCGGACGATATCGAGATTGGAAAGCAGTATGTCGAGGTTGTTTACGACGTGGATGAATTCACACTCGGCGGATTCACCTACACCGCGCTGAAAGATCAGGTTGCAAAGTTCATGATCTACGGTTTGCTCCCGGACAATGTGTTTGTCTATGGCAAGCAGTACACCTTCCACCTGGGCCTCGATCTGAGCAAGGTATACAAACAGATATCATTCACTGCTTCTGTTAGTGACTGGGAAACATCAATCTACGAAAATAACGACGACTTCTAATGGCATACACCTTATTCATATTCTTGCCAGTCGCGGTCTGTATTTTCTGGCTGGTATTGCACTGGGTCCTTGCATCCAAATCGGAGACGTTCCCCGAGATGCTGGTCCTGTGCTTCCTGTGTGCCATCTATCTATTCTCGGATGCCTGTCACGCTACCCAGCCTAAAGGCAGTCCGTTGGATACCGGATCCCTGCTGGCAGCATTATTTGCCGGCCCGTGTATAATTCCGATGGTTATGATGTATCTGCAAAAATTGCTACACCGAAAACAACGGCATCCTTTTGCATATATGTGGATACTGATTCCGACCGTTTTATTCACGGGAGGATTTCTGCTATATTTCCTGAACTTCGAAGAAAGGGTGAACGAAGCGTTCAATCTTATCACAGGCCCCATCTTCCATATTATTCTCGCGTGCGAACTCGTTGTATTTCTGGTTTTCGGCATCAATGTGCTTCGCTACACCAAAGTGCTGCCCGGAAACCTTTTCTCCTTTGTATTTAAAGGTAAGCCTATCAGCCTGGTGCGCCTCCAGATCGATGTGATACTGATTCCCCTGGGCGTGATGGTCACCCGAATCATCATCTCCGACAACCTCTATACCGTGCAGAGCTGGATAGCAATCGTCTGCGCGGCATTGATCATGAGTTCTCTGTTCATTTTTGCAATGAACGCTTTGTTCGGAGTGCGTTCCATGGTTTCACTGAACGACTTCCGCTACATTATCCGCTATAACTACAGCGGCAAAGACAAATCTGAGGTAGTGGAAAGGATTATGGACGAACTTCTCGAAGAGGCAGAAGAAGAGGCCTTGAAGCGCATACAGGAGAAGATCGGAGAGAATCTGCACATAGAGCAGTGGAGGTCCGGATCTGCCGGCCCTGATATGCCTATGATCAACAATCACATCTTCAAGGCAGTTTCCGAATCATGGGACGAAGACAGCCTGATTTCCCGCTTCCAGCGCCTTATGAAGGATGAGCAGCTCTTCCTTCAGCCAAGGCTTACCCTGGACGAGGTTGCAGACAGGCTGCATTCCAATAAGACCTACGTGTCCAAGCTGGTGAATAACACCTACAATCTTGGATTCCCCGAATTGATCAATATCCTCCGTGTGGACTACGCAGAACAGTACATACTGTCTCACCGCGATGCCAAGCAGGAGGAGATTGCGAAGGCCTGCGGCTTCCTTAGCGCATCTTCCTTCAATACCATCTTTAAGAAGGTGACGGGGGTGACTCCGAAGGTTTGGATCTTCTCTATGGACAAAGAAGCCGGAAAGGGAGCCTAAACCATGATTGATTTTAGCCAATTCAACGTTCTGGTAGTGGACGATGTTCCGCTGAATACGATGCTGGTAGAGAAGATGCTGGCGCGTTTCACTTTCCGCATCCGCAAAGCAGGCAACGGCCAGCTGGCGATGGAGGAGATTGCAAAGGAGAAGCCGAATCTGATTCTTTTGGATCTGCTGATGCCTGTAATGGATGGTTTCGAAGTGCTGCAGAAAGTGCGCGAGAATCCCGAAACCGAGAAGATCCGCATAGTGGTGCTCTCTGCATTGAATTCTAACGAAGATATCATCAAAGCCTATCAGCTTGGAGCTAACGACTTCATTACCAAGCCGATAGTGATGGAGAAGCTCATCAATACGGTGGCTACCCAACTCCAGCTCTGCGATAAGTGATTTAAAAGATTTGTCGGGGTGACATGACTCGAACATGCGACCCTCTGGTCCCAAACCAGATGCGCTACCAACTGCGCTACACCCCGAAAGGACTGCAAAGATAGGAAATTCTCACGAATTTCCTATCTTTGCATAGATGATAATAAAAGCCACAAATATCCGCAAATCCTTCGGAGAACTGCAGGTCCTCCGCGGTGTAGACTTCGCCGCCGAACAGGGCGAAGTGGTATCCATCACCGGCGCATCCGGCGCGGGCAAAACCACCCTCCTGCAGATCCTCGGCACTCTTTCCACCCCAGATTCCGGCAGCCTCACCATCGACGGCACCGACGTGCTCTCCCTTGGCAGCAAGGAGCTCGCCGCCTTCCGCGGAAAGAGGATAGGATTCGTGTTCCAGTTCCATCATCTGCTCCCGGAATTCACTGCGCTGGAGAATGTGATGATCCCGGCGCTAATAGCGGGCCGCTCCACCAAAGACGCGGAGGCCGCGGCGAAGGAACTGCTTGATACTGTGGGGCTTGCAGGCCGCATCTCCCATAAACCATCCGCCCTCTCCGGCGGCGAGCAGCAGCGCGTCGCCATCGCCCGAGCACTGGTAAACCGCCCCGCCGTGCTCTTTGCCGACGAACCCACGGGAAATCTGGATTCCGCCACCAAGGAGGAGATTCATCGCCTCTTCTTCGACCTGCGGGAACGCCTCGGGCAGACCATCATCATAGTCACGCATGACCCGGCCCTTGCCGCCCTTTGCGACAGGTGCCTCACCATGCGAGACGGTCAGTTTATTTCAGAGTAGATTCCGCCACATTCCACCCTTCCACGTGAATCACCGGCTTCGCGGGTGCATCGGCGCGCGCGATCTCCAGCGTCACTGTCTGTGACTGGCCGGGTTCGAGGGTGAAATAGTTGTCGGTAGTGAAGGTATAGGGCACCGGGAGGCCATCGTCGCCCAGCAACAGCACCTCGTTGAAGAAGGCGATCTTGCCGGAACCGTTCTTCAAAGTCACATCGAAATACAGATTCTCTGCATCTGAACGCTTCTTCAGGCTGCTCTTCACCTTAGCTGCCGGCATCGACGCCATCGGCTCGAATCCCGATGCGCAAGGCCCGGTCAGAGTGCCCTCCTTGTATTCATCGGTCGAACTCCAATAGAAATTGGTCGAAAGCACCTTGCCCTTGGCGTCCCGGCATTCCAGTGCGATAAAGAACACCTTGGTGAGTTTTTCGGGTAGGCGGAGCGTCAGCGCATCGCACCTCACCCCGTCTGCAGGAACGTTGATTCCATGAACGGTCCAGGTGGCGATCTTCTTGCTGTTCAGGTCGTAAAGGCGCGCGATTACGGTTAAATCCGAAAGCGCAGTCAGCTTGTCGTTATACACCGAAACGGTGTTCTTCAGGTAGTCGTATTGCACGTGCACGGGCTCCAGCGCGTGCATGGTGTGGTAGAGCGAGGCCGTGGGAATAAGGTACCAGTCCCACATGTGATTTTTGATCATGGGGATAGGGCTGGCGTGGCTCCAGAACAGGGTGCCGGAGCAGAAACGATCCCCGTACCATAATTTATTATAGTTCCAGACATCCCAGATGGCCTTGGAGTTCATCGCGCTCAGCAGCTGCGTCTTCCAGCCGTACTCTTTGATGCTCTTGGATTCGCCGTAATTATCTGCCAACGCCTTCACGGTGGTCGTAACCTTGCCGAAGCCGCTGCCGTCCAGGTAGTCCCAGACATACTGGTTCATCGGCCAGATCTCCTCGGGCCTCAGGAACCTCTGCAGCGAGGTCCAGTGCGGCATTCCGGTGAAGCCATATTCCGGATTGAATCCGTTCACGCGGCTGCCGCGGGGGGATGCCTTGTCCAGGTAGTGCAGCATCGGGTTCACCTGCACATAGGGGCTTCCGTCGTGGATTCCATCGCACTCGCTCTGCTGCTGCCACGGGCGCGTGCCATCCAATTTCTCTATCAGCTCGCGCGTGCCGCTCACCTCGGTGCTCTCGTTGGAAGCCACGTAGAACGCCACGCACGGGTGATTCCTCACTCGCTTGACGCTGGCCTCGACGTTGGCGAAATAGGTCGCGCGGTCGTGCGGGTGGCGGGTATCCCCCGTCATAAAGAACTCCTCCCACACCAGGAATCCGTATTCATCGCAGAGCTGGTGGAAGTAGTCGCTTTCCACAATTCCGCCGCCCCAGAGCCGCAGGAGATTGAATCCGCACTGCGCGCTCATCCTCAGCACCGCCGCCATGCGCTTGTCGTTATCCTTCAGCATCGCCTCCGGGATCCAGTTGCTGCCGCGGATGAATATGGGTTTGCCGTTGACGACGAAGAGTTTGCTCTCGTCCGGAGTGTCGCGGGTGGCGATGATTTCGCGGATGCCGAAGGTCGTTTCTGCGCTGTCGCTGAAGGTGCCGTCTTCGTCATAAACCGACAGTTTGAGATTGTAGAGCGGTTGCTCTCCCTTGCCCAGGGGCCACCAGAGAGCGGGGTTGTCGATATGCAGCTGGCGGAATTCCTTGGTGCTGAAACTCACTTCCTGCACCTCCTCGCGGTAGAGTTCCACCGTCTTCTCGAAGCTGCGGGTGGCGATGCCAGGGCCAGTGACCTCCCCTACTACGCGCGCCTTGTGCGTCTTGGGGCTATCCACGTAGCGGCTGCCAAGTTCCACGCTGATGCTGAGGTTGGCTGCGTCGTAGTCCGGATGCGCGAGTTCTGCCTTTACAAAAGGATGCCTGGCGGTGATGCCGCCGGTGGAGTACAGAGAGATGCTGCGCCAGATGCCGGTGTTGCGGTCGCGGACGGCATCCCAGAAGGTGAAGTCCCAGCCCACGCTCATCAGCATGGTGGAGTTCAGGCCGATGTTGCCGTCGCCGCCGTTATTGTATTCGCCGGGCGCGCCCCAGGTCTTTTTGCCGGGCCTGCCGGGGAAATCTACCGGATAGACCAGCACTGCCAGCGCGTTGCGGCCGCCGATGTTGGCGAATTCGGTGATGTCGATATCGTCGTCCCGGAACATGCCGGTTAGGGTGCTGAACAGGTGCCCGTTAACCCAGAACTCCGCGCGGTAGTTGATGCCTTCCGGGTGCAGCCAGACGTGCTTGCCGGCGTAGTCTGCGGGGATGTCGAATTCCGTGCGGAACCAGTAGGTATAGTAGCCGCGGCCTACCTCGTTGATGTCCGGGATGAGGCCTTTGGTGAGGCGGTTGTTGTCGGAGAAGTAAGGATTCGGGAGTTTGCCGTTTTCCACCAGGTTCGTGAGGACGGTGGCGGGTATGCGGGCGTTAAGCCAGTCGCTGTCGTTGAAGCCGGGTTGGGAGATCTTCTCCGCCTGCCCTGCCTCGGCGATGTTGCACATGCGCCATTGCTGCCCCTCCGCGGTGTCGAAGTAGATGTGGTCGGCTTTGCGGGCGTTGTTGGGGGATGGCTTCCAGCCTGTGTCGTCGGTTTTCGGGGCCGCGTTCAGGGCGGTGGCAGCCAGAAGCAACAAACTCAGAAGGATGGTCTTTTTCATATTTTTGTTTTATTTTTGCAAGGTTATAGTCCGTGTTCTACAAATATAGTAAAATGAAAGGTAAAATCCACCCCATACACCCTTCCCGCCCGTTAATCCTTTCGGCCGTTCCCAGCAACTCTCTGACTATAAGCAAGATAGCCAAAACGGGTTGCCGAAAAATGGGTAACCCATTTTGGCTAATTATCTGTGTGTCAACACTTTGCGTAACACACCTGCTTTTTACCAGTTGCGCCGACAATAGCGGCTGGGCTGAGGAGGAGAAGGCGGTGATCGCCAGCGCCCAGCCTGGAACCGCGCCGGATAGCAGTGTTACCGGTTCTGCCGCTGCCGCCCCGGAGATTCTGCGCGTTCTGACTATAGCCGACCCCGCCGATTCGGTTTTCCTGCGCCAGCAATGCAAAGACTTCACCCCGGAAATGCTGACCTCTCCGGAATATGCATCCCTGGCCAAACTGATGGTCGCCACGGTCACCGACCCCTCGGAAGACGGTGTCGGCATCGCGGGACCCCAGGTGGGGATTTCGCGGCGTGTGGTCGCAGTGCAGCGCTTCGATAAACCCGGCGAGCCGTTCGAGGTCTATCCGAACATCCGCATCGTGGCTACCCGCGGGGACCTCTGCCCCGGCCCCGAAGGCTGCCTCTCCGTTCCCGGCCGCCGCGGTAACGTGTTGCGCTACAGGGATATAGACATCCAGTACACCCTCGTTCCTTCCCCTGCTAGCGGCTCCCCTGCCAGTTCCTCTTCCGGCAACTCCTCTGCTGGCCGCGCCCCTCGCACCCGCCCTACCCTGCGCGACACCACCGAACGCATCCAGGGCTTCACCGCCGTCATCTTCCAGCACGAATGCGACCACCTCGACGGCGTACTCTACATAGATAAACTGGAACCCGCCTTATAGTTGCCCGTGGCGGATAAAGGGTTGACTACCAATTAGTTAAATATAAGCATCGGGGAAGTGCACAACGGCGCAAACCCCAACTGGATTTACGCAATCCAGACCAGCACATGCCGGTCGAAAGTCATGTACTCCAGATCGAACTCCTCCTCGAATCCATCCTTATTGATAAAGGTGGCCTCGAGCTCGCCCTCGCCCTTCAGGCGGAAGGCATCGATCTCGATCTGCTCGGCGAAATCGACATTGTACTGGCTCATCTTCTTGTAAACCGCTTCCTTGGCGCACCAGTAAATGGCGAGCTGCTCGTTGCGGTGATCATCGTCCAGATCCTCGATCTCTTCTTCCGAAAGAGCCTTCTTCTCGACCACGGAAAAATCGCGGTCCAGGCTCTCGCAGTCGATACCCACGTCGTCCAGATCGTTCAGGATAACTGCGACGTATTTCTCGGTATGGGTAATCGAGATATTGGTGGCGTTGTTCTCGATGTAAGGTTTGCCGTTGTCGTGGTGCGAAAGATAGACTTTCTCCTCGAACATCGCGTCCAGGAGTGCACGCACGGCCAGCTTCTGCTTGCGCAGAGATTCGCTTTTAATGAATGAGATTTCTTCCAGTTCGTCGGAAGGAATAGATGAAAGTGCTTTTAATTCTGCCTCGCTTTCTGTGATATGCCAAACTCCGAGACGCGAGTGCGCGTCGTCGTCGAGGTCTTTTGTAAGAAATAGTGCCATAAATATTTACAACATGCAAATATAATCAATTTTTAGATATCTAAAAAATATGTATCTTTGTACTGCTTTTAAGCGACTATACTCTTAATTCATCATGAAATATCTAACTAACGAGAAATTGGTCATCGTCGGAGCAGGTGGAATGATTGGCTCCAACATGGCCCAGTCCGTGCTTATGCTCGGTCTCACCCCCAATGTATGCCTTTACGATATCTACGAGCCCGGCCTCAAGGGTGTGCTCGGAGAGATTGACCACTGCGCATTCGAAGGTGCAAACGTCACCGCAACCATCGACCCTGCCGAAGCCTTCACCGGCGCAAAATATATCATCTCCTCCGGTGGCGCCCCCCGCAAGGAAGGTATGACCCGCGAGGATCTGCTGAAGGGCAACTGCCAGATCGCCGCTGAGTTTGGCGACAACATCAAGAAGTACTGCCCCGATGTCAAGCACGTGGTGGTTATCTTTAATCCGGCAGATGTCACCGCCCTCACCGCCCTCATCCACTCAGGCCTCAAGCCCGAGCAACTCACCAGCCTCGCCGCCCTCGACAGCACCCGTCTGCAGGAGGCTCTGGCACAGGAATTCGGCGTGCAGCAGTGCAAGGTCACCGGCGCCCACACTTACGGCGGACACGGTGAGGCCATGGCAGTTTTCGCTTCCCAGGTGAAGATCGACGGCAAGCCTCTCGCAGAGATGAAACTCAGCGAAGAGCGTTGGGCCGATATCAAGCTCCGCACCGTTCAGGGCGGCAGCAACATCATCAAGCTACGCGGACGCAGCTCCTTCCAGAGCCCTGCATATCAGGCAGTCAAGATGATCGAGGCCGCGATGGGCGGCGCCAAGTTCACCTGGCCTGCAGGATGCTATGTGAACAACAAGGTCTTCCAGAATGTGATGATGGCAATGCCCACCGTGATCGACAAGACCGGTGTGCACTTCACCGCTCCCAAGGGAACCGCTGAGGAGATGGCCGCACTGAAGGCCTCTTACGATCACCTCTGCAAGATGCGCGACGAGATCGTCTCCCTCGGCATCGTTCCTCCGGTGGCCGAATGGTCTGCGCTCAACCCCAACCTCTAGGCGGCGTGTGGCAGCTAAAGTGCTGCAGATCAGTTGATTAATAAAAGTCTCCCCTCTGTTTTCGGAGGGGAGACTTATATTTAACTATCAGGGAATCAGGTCATTAGCCGCCATGGTCTGCCGTCGCTGACTGCGAACCAAGGACTGCCGCCGGCTAGATATCCTCCGGCTTCTGAACCGGCTTTTCTTTAGGCTGACGGCCGGGATTACCCTGGAAGCCCTTGCCGGGGCCGCCGGGCTGGCCTTTGCCAGCGTTCTGCGGGCGGTTGCCGAGGGGACGGACGCCGGGCTGCTGCTGCCCCCTGCCGCCGGTGAGGTTGTGGATCTGGCGGGTGCGGAAACTATCCTCCGCAACATATAGTTTGGCAGTTTTGACCACCCCGAGGATCTTGATGAAATCCTTCTGGTAGTCTGCCAGCACATTGCGCTGACCGCTCTTCGCCTTGTTGTAGGCATCCAACGCATCCTTGATCTCCGCCTCGCTCTTGCCATCCTTCACGGCCTGCTTCAGATCCTTCAGGGCCTTGCGGAACCACTGGTTGTTATTCATCTGCTCCTGATGAGCTTTGTTGTAGACGGGCCAGAATTTCTCGGCCTCTTCGGGAGTGAGTTCAAGTTCTGAGGTCAAGTAAGCGATGTGCTCGCTTTGGATGCGATCCCTCGCACTCTGGCGGAAGTTCTCTATATCCTCTTTGCTAAACTTGGTCTGCTTGCCGGCGCGCTCCTGGGGCTGCTGGGCGCTCAGACCGGCGGTGATGCATAAAGCTGCAATTGCGATCAAAAACTTTTCCATAGTTCTATTCATTTACAATTAAACAATCTACTATTTGCGCGAGCGTGATGTCGGAGTTGACGAGATACTCAATGATTTCCTCGTCCGATGCGGCTGGAGTGGCGGTCCGGTTCAGCACCAGATTACCCACCAGCACTGCCACGGCAAAGCACGCTGCAAGCGCGAGGTAAGGAGTGAATTTCTGAATCCGGCTCGGCTGCTTCTCCTGCGCAGGAATAGCTGAAAGCCTCGTCTTGAGGTTTTCGAAGTAGCCGTCGGGCACTTTGTATTCGATTTTCTTACTCATACCGATTATTTAGATGTGAAATTGATGCAAAGGTTTAATCTTCTTCCTCCACCGATACCTTGATTTTCTCTGCGGCCTGATGGTAGGACGCCTTAAGGGCGCCGACGGAAGTGCCTGTGACAGAGGAGATTTGTTCGTAGGGCATCTCTTCGAAGTAGCGCATGCAGAAGACCGCGCGCTGTTTGGCGGGGAGAGATGCGACCGCCTTGGCCAGCCGGCGCTGCGCGTCATCGCCGTCGAACCATGGGTCGTCGTCGATCACGCGCTCCGCCTCCGCATCCAGGGATTCGAAGCGCAGTGCCGCGCGTACTTTCTGTTTTCGGAGGAAGCTGAGGGCCTCATTGGTGGCGATGCGCCAGAGCCAGGTTTGGACGGATGCATCTCCCCGGAACCCCGGAAGGGCCTTCCAGACCTTTACGAACGTTTCCTGGAGGATGTCGTCGGCATCTTCGTGCGAGCTCACGAGCCCACGAACGTGCCAGTACAGTTGCTCGCTGTACTGCTCCACCATCTCCCGGAATTGTTGTTCGTACATATATATAGTAGACGCATCAACCTGTCAATAGATTATTGCAAGTGCTCCCGGTGTCCCGAATTCATGGACACCGGGAGCATTTTCATGGGGTTTTTGACGCCGGTGTCCCATTTTTACGGACACCTGCAGCACCCAGGGCTATTTCCTCGAAATCGCCTTCTTCGCCGCAGCAGCGATATGCGCAGCATCCAGGCCATAGGCCGCCATCAACTCGGCAGGAGTACCACTCTGGCCGAACCTATCCCCACCATTAATAAACTCGATGGGAGCAGGCTTACCGCCGGCAACCACAGACGCAATAGCCTCAGACAATCCGCCGAAGGCATTATGCTCTTCCGCAACCACCACGGCGCCGGTCTTTCCGACCGACTCCAGAATCGCGGCAGCATCCAACGGCTTCACGGTCGCAACGTTCAGGACCTCTGCGCTGATCCCCTCTGCCTCAAGGGCTTCGGCGGCGGTCAGCGCCTCCCAAACCAGATGACCGGTGGCAACCAGGGTCACATCCGTACCAGGATTCAGATTATAAACCTTCCCTATCACAAACGGTTCGTCAGGGTCGGTGAAATTAGGCACGGACGGACGGCCGAACCTCAGGTAAACGGGGCCCACAAAACGCGCGGCGGCTAGGGTCGCCTGCACGGTCTGATTGTAATCGCAAGGCACCAGCACCGTCATCCCGGGCAGAGCGCGCATCAACGCAAGATCCTCCATGGTCTGATGCGTGGCGCCATCCTCCCCAAGCGTAATTCCCGCGTGGGAAGATGCCAGCTTCACATTGGTGCCGCCGTAGGAAACCTCCTGGCGCACCTGGTCATAGACACGGCCGGTTACAAATTCTGCAAACGATCCGCAAAAGGGCACCTTGCCGGTGAGGGCGAGGCCTGCTGCAACGCCGACCATATTGGACTCGGAGATGCCGCATTCGATGAACCTTTCGGGGAATTCCGCGGCGAAGGCATCCATCTTCAGAGAGCCTTTCAGGTCTGCCGCAAGGGCGACAACTTCGGGATTCTCGCGGCCTGCGAGCACGAGGCCTGCGCCGAATCCGCTGCGGGTATCTTTCTTTCCGGAATCAATATACTTCTTCATACTAGTAATCTCCTAAGGTTTCTTTAAGCTGCTTGAGGGCGTCGGCGCACTGCTCCTCGCTGGGAGCCTTGCCGTGCCAGGTATGCTTGCCGGCCATGAAATCCACTCCGTGGCCCATTTCGGTCTTGAAGAGGATCATCTTCGGCTTGCCGTTCTTCTTGCGTGCAATCTGGAAAGCGTCCAGGATCGACTCGAAATCGTGCCCGTCGGCCACGATCACATCCCATCCGAATGCCAACCATTTTTCGTTGAGTTCCTCGATGCCGGTCACGGTCTCGATGGGGCCGTCGATCTGCATTCCGTTCCAGTCGGTCATCGCCACGAGATTGTCCAGCTTGTGGTGGAGGGCGAACATCGCGGCCTCCCAAATCTGACCTTCTTCGCTTTCACCATCTCCGCAGAGCACGAAAGCGCGGTGCTCGTCGCCGGAGAGTTTCTTGCCCAGGGCGATACCTGCGGCGGCGGAGAGACCCTGTCCGAGGGAGCCGGAGGGCTGGAAGATGCCCTTGATGTGGCCTACGCTCGGATGGCCCTGAAGGTCACTGCCGAACTTGCGCAGAGTACCCAGCTTCGCAGGATCGAAATAGCCGGCGCGGGCGAGCACGGAATAGTACACGGGAGCGAGGTGCCCGGCAGAGAGGATGAACGCGTCCTGCCCTTTGGCGTCGCGGGTCCAGGTCTCCGGATACTGATGCATTTCGCTGAAATAGAGGGCAGTAAGGATGTCGGTACTGCTCATGGATCCTCCCGGATGGCCGGACTTGGCGGCCGTCACCATTCGCACTATATCGCGGCGGACCTGGGAGGCGATGTCTGTGAGTTCCTGTATTGACTTTTTCATATTTAGGTATTATTTGCTTGCCTGTTTGACTGCCTTGATGGCTACCTTCTGCATCAACTTGGCTTCCTTGTCGTTAACCTCGTTCTCGGTGCCGGCGTTGCGGAAACTGTTCCCCTTGACGCTCTTGCCTGTGCAGGGCTTGATGAGGGTTTCGAACCAGACGCATGCGGTGAGATAGCGGCCGTACTTGTAGTCCATGTGGAAGCCGTCGCGGGTGAGTTCTTTCTCGGTCTTGAGGGATGTGCCGCGCATCAGCTGCACCGCCGGGCCGGAAGGGATGACTATGTCGATGCAGTATTGCTTCTTGGCCTTGTTGACGCAGAGCTGAATGCTGTCGAACATGTACTGCTGGTCGTAGGCGTAGTTGGCGAAATTGCGGTTGGTGTAGGAGCTGGCGTACGCCCAGGTCTGGTGCCAGACGATGCAGGCGTTCGGGTTGGAGCAATTCTTACGCACGATTTCTATCAGCTTGCCGAGCCAGGGATCGTAGCTGTCCCAGCGGCCACTCTTCGGGGAGCCCTGCTGCATGGTGATGATGTCCCAGGGTTCATCCCCCACTCCATCCATGAAGCTGCCTTGCTTATATTTTTTGATGGTTTCCCATTTGTTTTTGGTGGATTTGAGATAGACGTACTCATGGCCGTTGGTCTCGAACTCCTTGCAGTGGCGCTCCAGCGTGCATCCTCCGATATAGAGGCGCCCGAGGATGACGTTGTGGATGCCAGCGGCTTCCAACAGATCCGGCAGGTACTGGGTGGCATCGTCCGAGAAGGAGTTGCCTATTGCGAGGATGCGGATGGTGTCCTGCCCCACCGGGAGAGGATAATTGGGGTATTTTTCCTGCGCGGCGAGCGAGAGAGATGCCAGCAGCGCGGCGAGGGCGATAAGAATTCTTTTCATATTTTCCTATATTTGTGGTAAAGTTAGCAAAAAGATGCCTGAAAAAGAAAAAATCCGTCAGATGTTCGACAGCATCGCTCCCGAATATGATGCATTTAATCATATGGCCTCTCTGGGGATAGACCGTAGATGGCGCCGTCGGGCGTTGCGATGGGTGGATGGCCCGCAGGTGCTGGATGTTGCCTGCGGCACCGGGGACTTCGCGATCCTGATTGCCAAGGAGCGCCGTTGTGGTGTGATAGGGGTGGATATTTCCGAGAAGATGTTGGCGGAAATGCGGCGGAAGGTGCTGGCGGAGCATGTGGAGCGGGAGGTGTCCTGCGAGGTCGGAGATTGCTCCGCGTTGCGTTTTAAGGATGGCACTTTCGAAAATGTAACCGTAGCTTTCGGCGTGAGAAATTTCGAGAACCGCGAAGCGTGCCTGAAGGAGATTTTGCGGGTGTTGCGTTCACGCGGAAAGTTTGTGATGCTAGAGTTGGGCGTGCCCGGATGGAAGCCTGCCCGTCGTCTTTATAAATGGTATTCTACCAAGGTGATGCCGCTTCTGGGCGGGAAGCTTTCGGGGAATCGCGCGGCGTATGAGTATCTGCATGCGTCGGTGCAGGGTTTCCCCGGCCCGAAAGAGTGGTGCGCGTTTATGAAGAAGTGTGGTTTCGTGGATGTGAAGCACCGCGCCTTTTTCTTCGGCGTCTGCCGGCTGTTTGTCGGCACTAAAGGCTAGTAGAGCAGCGCTAAGGCGAAGGTGCCGAGGACGAGGAGGGGGAAGTAGCGATCGAGGGCTGCGTCGGTGCGGGTCCAGACGCCACGGAGGTGCCATATATAGAGGGGCAGGGTCAGGAGGAACCACCAGCGATCCGCGAACGCAATCAGCGCGGTCCAGCCGAGCACAATCAGCGCGGTCTGGTAGATGCGCGCGCCGCGGAGCCCCAGCCGCAGCGCCACCGTCACCCGATTCGCCGCATCCGTCTTCATATCCCTTATATTATTGATATTCAGCACTCCCACGCTGAAGAACCCTATCCCCGCCGCGGGCAGCACCAGCTCCCACGAATCCAGCCGATGGCAGCAGACGAAGTACGCCCCCATCACACTCACCAGCCCGAAAAAGATGAACACGAAGATATCCCCCAGCCCGCGGTAGCCATAAGGATTCCGCCCGAGGGTGTAGCGCATTGCCGCCCAGATGGCAGCGGCGCCGAGGGCGAGGAGGCAGATGGCAGGCAGGCAGAAAAGGGTTCCGTAGGATGCCCATATCATCGCCGCGCCGAAGATGCAGCAGAGCGCCACGAACACCCGGATCAGCCCGCGCATCTGCGCCACCGTCATCTCCCCGGAATTCAACCCATAGGCAGGCCCCTGGCGCTCGGCAGTATCGGTGCCGCGGAGGACATCCCCCAGCTCATTGCTCAGGTTGGATAGAATCTGCAGGCAGATGGTGGTCAGGCACACCAGCGCCACCACCCATCCGCTCACCTGCCACTCCGCAATCGCCAGCTTGCATCCCAGCACCACCCCCGCCAGACTCAGCGGCAGCGTCCGCAACCGCATCGACTTCACTACCGCCTTGCAGCGGCTAACATTCTTCCTATCAATAACTTACTGCAAAGAGAATCGGCAAATTTCGCCGATTCTCTTTCTAATAAACAATTAATTATCAGGCACTTGAGTGCTGCGCGGCACCACCGCTATCGACAACTCATACAACCCATACAGCGGCAAGAAGACCACCATAAGCGTAAACGGATCACCGGTAGGAGTGATCAGCGCCGCCAGAATCAGCAACACCACCACCGCATAACGCCGCCACGAACGAAGCATCGCCCGCGAAATGACCCCCAGCTTGCCCAGCACCCAGCTCAACGACGGCAACTCGAACACCAACCCCATCACAAACACCATCGAAAGCAACGTGCTCATATAACTGTTCAGAGATATCTGATTGACGATATCGGAAGACACCCGATAAGAAGTCAGAAACTTAAAAATAATGGGGAACACCACCACGTAGCCCACCAGGCAGCCCAAATAGAACAACCCGGTGCCGCCCAGGAACGCGCCACGCACGCCCGGCACCTCACGCGAATACAGCGCCGGCCGCACGAACACCCAAATCTGATACATTAGATAAGGGAAAATGATCAGCAACGCCATCCACATCGACACCGAAATGTGCGTCATGAACTGCGTTGTCACATTGATATTGATGATGTTCACGTCCTCCCCCGGACCATACACGAAACCCAGCCAGCGGTACAGGAAGAAATCCGCATGCGAGGGCCCGAGGATCACCGTATCGAAAATATGCGGCAGGGCGATAAAACACCCCACCAGCACTATCACGAACGCGACGACCACCCGAAGCAGGCACCAGCGGAGCGCCTCCAGATGATCCCAGAAGGACATCTCCTCCGCCATTATTCCTCAGACTTTACCTCGTCGTCGATATCCTTGATTTCCTTCTCCACATCCTTCATTCCTTCCTTGAAACTCTTGACGCCCTTACCGAGACCCTTCATGAGTTCAGGAATCTTCTTTCCGCCGAAAATAAGCAGAACGACGAAGGCGATGATCAGCACCTCCCACAGACCGAAATTCTGGAAAAGTAGTAAATTCTTCATATTCAAATTCGCCGGACCGGCCGGCCGTTAAAATTAATCAAGTTTCAAAACAGCCATGAAGGCACTCTGAGGCACCTGCACCTTGCCAATCTGCCGCATGCGCTTCTTGCCCTCCTTCTGCTTCTCCAGCAGCTTGCGCTTACGGGTCACGTCGCCGCCATAGCACTTCGCCGTCACATCCTTACGCACCTGCTTCACCGTCTCGCGGGCAATAATCTTGGCGCCGATGGCCGCCTGCACGGGGATGTCGAACTGCTGGCGCGGGATCAGATCCTTCAGCTTCACGCACATCTTCCGCCCGAACTCATAGGCATTATCCTCATGGATCAGCGTAGAAAGCGCATCCGCTGGCTCGCCGTTCAGCAAAATATCCAGCTTCACCAGGCGCGCGCTGCGGTATCCGGTGATATGATAGTCGAAGGAGGCGTATCCCTTCGAGATGCTCTTGAGCTTGTCGTAGAAGTCGAACACTATCTCCGAAAGCGGCAGGTCGTAGTTGAGCTCCACGCGGTCGGAAGTGATGTAATGCTGGCTCACGAGGGTGCCGCGTTTGTCCAGGCAGAGTTTCATCACAGGCCCGAAAAACTCGGCCTTGGAGATGATCTGAGCGCGGATATACGGCTCCTCGATGTGATCTATGAGCGTGGGCGCGGGCAGCCCGGAAGGATTGTGCACATCCAGCACCTCGCCCTGAGTGGTATAGACTTTATAGGACACGTTCGGCACGGTGGTGATCACGTCCATGTCGAACTCGCGGAACAGTCTCTCCTGCACGATCTCGAGGTGCAGCAGGCCGAGGAATCCGCAGCGGAAGCCGCTTCCAAGCGCCAGCGACGACTCCGGTTCGTACACGAAGGATGCGTCGTTCAACTGGAACTTCTCCAGCACCGCCCGCAACTCTTCGAACTTATCCGCCTGCACCGGATACATGCCCGCGAACACCATCGGCTTGACCTCCTCGAATCCGGCGATAGCCTCGCTGCAGGGGTTGTCTTTGCCGGTGATGGTATCACCCACTTTCACCTCCGCGGCGCTCTTGATGCCGGAGATGATGTATCCCACGTCGCCGCAGCCAATCTCCTGAGTGGGGATGAGTTTCATCCGCAGGATGCCGATCTCCTCCGCTTCGTAGTCCTGCCCGGTGTTGAAGAATTTTACCTGCTGGCCCCGGCGCAGCGTCCCGTTCTTGATCTTGAAGTATGCGATGACCCCGCGGAAGGGATTGAAGACGGAGTCGAAGATAAGGGCCTGCAGCGGCGCGTCCGGATCCCCCTTGGGAGCGGGGATGCGATCGATGATGGCGTCCAGGATGGGCTGAACGCCCTCGCCGGTGCGTGCCGAGATGCGGAAGATGTCCTCCGGCTCGCAGCCGATGAGGTCTACGATCTGATCTGCCACCACATCCGGCTGCGCGGAATCCATATCTATCTTATTGAGGATGGGGATGATTTCCAGCCCGTGGTCGATTGCCTGATAGAGGTTTGCGATGGTCTGGGCCTGCACGCCCTGGGATGCATCCACCACCAGCAGTGCGCCTTCGCAGGAGGCAATGGAGCGCGAGACTTCGTAGCTGAAGTCCACGTGGCCGGGGGTATCGATTAGATTGAGGATGTGGCCTTTGTACTGCATCTGGATGGCGTGGCTCTTGATGGTGATGCCTTTCTCGCGCTCCAGATCCATATCGTCCAGCACCTGCGCCTCCATGTCGCGCTCGCTCAAGGTTTTGGTGAGCTCGAGCAGACGGTCGGCCAGGGTGGATTTCCCGTGGTCGATG
>JAGCUK010000002.1 GCA_017962925.1 Bacteroidales bacterium | reverse complement strand
AGTGGCTTTGCCAAAGATAGCGCGGAGGCGGGTTGAGGTAGCGTCTTTGAGGATGGCGCGGACATCAACCTCATCTCCATCCAGGAACAGGACATTTTCCTCTCCAGAGAAGAGTGCCTCAGTGAGGGTGGATTTCCCTACCTGACGAGCCCCCATGATGGTGACGGCCTTCTTGCCGGCAAGGGCCTTACGGATATTTTCTTCAATGCTCCTATGGATCATAACATGCTTCTTTTTATGCAAAGATAGAGAATTACGGATAAGATTCCAAGAAAATTATAAAATTCACGGAATTAAATCCAAGAAAAACGTAAAATTCACGGAAAACTACAGCAATCCATTGAACTTCGTCATCGAGGTGGCTTTGATATCATCCACGATGTCGAAGTGCTTTTTAATGTAGTCAACAGTATATCCTTCTTTAAGCATGTTGACATACATAAGCTTTTCTTTCATTCCATGTTTTTATCACTCGAGCACCCCCTTGTCGGCCTTCGGCCTCCGAATTTCGAAAATATTTCGTAAATTCGTAAGCTATGACCAAGAACGCGGTATCACTGTGGAGCATCTTCGGCGTCTTTGCCAAGATAGGCGCCTTCACCATTGGTGGAGGGTATGCCATGATACCGCTGATCGAGGCTGAAATGCGCAGGAAAAACTGGATTTCGGAGGAGGATATGCCGGATATCGTGGTGCTGGCTCAAAGCGCCCCGGGAATACTGGCAGTCAACATGGCAATCTACTCCGGATATCGCCTCAGGGGCATCAAGGGCGCCATCGCCGCCAGCCTCGGAGCCATCCTCCCATCCTTCGTAATCATCCTGGCGATAGCCATGCTCTTCGCCGGCATCAAGGATAACCCCACCGTCGCAAAAATCTTCCGCGGCATACGCCCGGTGGCGATCGGCCTCATCCTCGTGCCCGCAGTCAACCTCGCCCGCAAGGGCTGCAAACGCTGGTGGGCCTGGCTCATCCTCGCCGCTTCGCTGATAGCGGTGGCGCTCCTGAAGATATCCCCCATCTACATCATCCTGGTCACCATCATCGTTGCGGTGGCGATCAGTCTCGCGAAGGAGGCGCGCAGTGGCAGATGATTTACGTCCAGCTCTTCATCACCTTCTTCCTGATCGGGCTCTTCACTTTCGGAGGCGGGGCCGCGATGCTCTCGCTGATCCAGACGCAGGTCGTCACCAAGTACGCCTGGCTCACCGAATCGCAGTTCACCGATATCGTCGCCATCTCCCAGTGCACCCCGGGGCCCATCGGCGTCAATTGCGCCACCTACACGGGCTACGAGGTGGCAGGCATCGCCGGATCCGCGCTCGCGACCTTCGCGCTGGTGCTGCCCTCGTTCCTTATCTTCTACGGCATCATCCGTCTTTATAATAAATACCACAGCACCTCCCTCTTCGGGGACATCATGTCCGGCCTGCGCCCCGCAGTCGCCGGCCTTATCGCCGCGGCCGCCATCATCCTGATGTTCCGCATCAGCATGAGCGGCTGGGTGCCGGAAATCAGCATACTCACCGAGAACTTCGGCGACTGGACCTCATGGGCCATCCTCGCGGTCAGTTTCGTCGCCGCATTCTTCTTCAAAGTCAACCCCATCCTCCTGATAGTGGCGGGTGGCATAGCAGGATTATTAATTTACTAGATATGAAAAAGTTAGCTATTATCGCACTCGCACTCTTTCTGGGCTGCAGCCTGGAAGCCAAGAAGACGGAACCTGTCTTCAACATCATCCCCGAACCCCAGAGCATCAGCGTCGCGAAGGGCACCTTCAACCTGAAGGGAGCGAACTTCAACTATGATTCCTTCCTGGAGCAGGCCACGATCGAGGCAATCGCAAAGCTCTCGGACGGGCTCGTTTTCTGCAGCGGCAAAGTGAGCAGCCTCGCGGTCGCCACAGGGGTCAATTATGGCACTCCCATCACATCGCTGCGCGGCATTTATTTCCTGAAGGACGCCACCATGTCGCCGGAGTCCTACAAGATCGAGATCGCCCGCAATGCGGTCAAGATAACCGCCCCGGATCATAACGGTTTCCTCTATGCCATCAGCACCTTCAAGCAGATTATGCCCGTGGAGATTTACGCCGGCAAGCCTGCGCTCAAGGCCAACTGGAAGATCCCTTGCTGCACCGTCACGGACAGCCCCCGCTTCGCCTACAGAGGCATCATGCTCGACTGCGCGAGGCATTTCTTCACGGTGGCAGAGGTTAAGAAGTGGCTGGATGTGTGCGCGATGTACAAGATCAACCGCTTCCACTGGCATCTTACGGAGGATCAGGGCTGGCGCCTGGAGATCAAAAAGTATCCCCTCCTCACCGAGATAGGATCCTTCCGCGCCGGCACCCAGAAGACCTCCGACAGGAGCAAACACGATGGCCAGCGTTACGGCGGATACTACACCCAGGCGCAGGTTAAGGAGATAGTGGAGTATGCGGGCAAGCTCGGCATCACCGTCATCCCCGAACTCGACCTCCCCGGCCACATGCTGGGCGCGCTGGCGTCCTACCCCTGGCTCGGCTGCACCGGCGGCCCTTACCAGGTCTGGACCCGCTGGGGTGTATGCGACCAGGTGCTTTGCGTGGGTAAGGAAACTACCTTCGAGTTCCTTTTCAACGTGCTGGATGAGATCTGCGAGCTTTTCCCGAGCGAATACATCCATATCGGCGGCGACGAGTGCCCCAAGAAGGAATGGGACAAGTGCCCTGTCTGCCAGGCCAAGATGGATGAGCTGGGATTGGTGGATAACGAGAACGGCACCCGCGGTCAGAAACTGCAGAACTATGTGACCAAGCGCGTGCAGGACTACCTCGCCACCAAGGGCCGCAAGATCATCGGCTGGGACGAGATCCTCGAGGGCGAACTCAAGGAGGGCGCTACCGTGATGAGCTGGCGCGGCACCAAGGGGGGAGAAAAGGCCTCTGCACTGGGCTTCGACGTGATTATGTCCCCCACCACCTACTGCTACCTCGACTATCGTCAGGGCGACACCGATCTCGATATGTCCATGGGCGCAGGCTATCCCAAGAAGAAGTCTTACGATGCCAAGAACCTTTATGACTATGAGCCTCTGGCCGGCATTCAGGAAGGTGCAGAGAAGCACATTCTCGGCGTCCAGGGCAACATGTGGACGGAGTGGGTGCACAACGATCCGGAATTGTTCTACATGCTGATCCCTCGTCTCCAGGCACTCAGCGAGGTGCAGTGGACCATACCTGAGAACCGCCACTACGGCCGTTGGGAGCAGAAGATGAAGGCTCGCCACATCAAGACCATGGAAATCCTTGGCTATAATTACAGGCCTCTCTAAAAAATTTGGCTTAATAAAAATCTTTACTATATTTGCCAAAGATATGATTATGAATCTCCATCACCACCACCATTTCCTGGCCCAAAAGGTCCGGTAGGCGGTCGTGGTTTTCATAGAACCATGAGGTGGCTTGCCAGACCGGCGAGCCACTTTTTTTATGTTATAGCAGAACAAAACCGAATATGATCAGACTGGCAATTCAATCCAAAGGCAGGCTCAACGAAGACAGCCTGCGGCTCCTTAGGGAGATAGGCATCAACATCGACGATGCCAAACGCAAGTTCTTGGGAAAGGCATCCGACTTCCCCCTGGAAGTGCTTTACCTTCGCGACGACGACATCCCCGGAGTGGTTGAGGGTGGAGCCGCCGACCTTGGAATCGTGGGCTTGAACGAGATTGCCGAAACTTGCGCCGAGGTCGACGTGGTGCGCAAACTCGGCTTCGGCCAGTGCCGCCTTTCGCTGGCGGTCCCCAAGACGGTGGACTACACTGGCGAGGAGTGGTTCAACGGCAAGATCATAGCAACCTCCTACCCCTCCGTTCTTAAGAAATACCTGAAGGAAAACGGTATCTCCGCCACTGTCAGGGAAATCAAGGGATCGGTGGAGATAGCCCCCGCCGCAGGCATTGCAGATGCCATCTTCGATATCGTTTCTTCCGGCGGCACCCTGGTCTCCAACGGCCTTGTGGAGGTGAAATCCGTGCTTGAAAGCGAGGCGGTGCTGATTTGCAGGAAAGACATCCCCGCGGAGAAGAAGACCCTCCTCGATACCATCCTTTTCCGCACTGACGCTGCCCTCGAGAGCCAGGGGAAGAAGTATGTGCTGATGAATCTCCCCACCGCCCGAATCCCCGAGGCCCTGGCGCTGCTGCCTTCCATGCGCAGCCCTACCGTGATGCCTCTGGCGGCGGAAGGCTGGAGTTCGGTGAGCACGGTGGTGAGCGAAAGCAGCCTCTGGCAGACGGTGGAGGCCCTTAAGGGGATAGGCGCTGAAGGCATCCTGGTACTGAATCTCGACAAAGTAATAGACTGATATGCAAACCTATATTAATCCTGCGCGCGAGTTGTGGCCGGAGTTGACCAGGAGGTCTCTCCCGGATGATGCCACCATAGAGGAGCGCGTGTCCACCATTCTGGAGCGCGTGCGCACCGGGGGAGATGCCGCCCTGCAGGCCCTCTCGCAAGAGATAGAGGGCTTCGTGCCTGAGGCCTTCGCGGTGTCGGAAGATGAAATCGCCGACGCCGCCGCCCGTATCCCGGAAGCCCTGAAAAACGCCATCCGCGAGGCCTACGGGCGCATCTGGGAGTTCCACGAGAGGCAGATTCCGCAGGAGGTGGTCTGGAACGACGGCAAGGGCACTGTCTGCCGCCGCCGCTTCGTGCCGGTGAACTGCGCAGGCCTCTATGTTCCGGGAGGATCCGCCCCGCTGTTCTCTACGGTGCTGATGCTCGCCATCCCCGCTTCCGTGGCAGGATGCCCCCGCCGCATCCTCTGCACCCCTCCGGACAAGCAGGGGCGCATAGCAGATGCCATCCTCTTCGCAGCCAGCCTCTGCGGCATCGATGCCATCTATAAACTTGGCGGAGCCCAGGCCATTGCCGCTATGGCATACGGCACCCAGAGCATCCCCAAGGCAGATAAGATCTTCGGCCCCGGGAACAGGTACGTGATGAAGGCAAAGCAGATTCTCTCCCGCCGCGCCTTCGCCATCGACATGCCCGCAGGCCCTTCGGAGGTGATGGTGATCGCCGACGGCAGCGCCAAGGCATCCTTCGTGGCCGCAGATCTTCTCTCCCAGGCGGAGCACGGCCCTGACAGCCAGGCGATGCTGCTTTGCGCGGATTCCGCTTTCGCGGAAGAGGTGAAGGCGGAGATCGTCCGGCAGAAGGCGGAACTCCCCAGGGAGAGCATAGTGGACAAGGCTCTGGAGAACAGCCGCATCATCATCTTCCCGGAGGTCGACACCCAGTTGGAATTCGCCAACAGGTATGCTCCTGAGCACCTGATACTCTCCGTCCTCGAACCAGAAAAACTTGCAGCCCGCATCACCTGTGCCGGGAGCATCTTCCTTGGCAATTGGTCGCCAGAGAGCGCGGGGGACTACGCCAGCGGCACCAATCACACCCTGCCTACATCCGGCCTTGCGAATGCCTGGAGCGGCCTCGGGGTAGAGTGTTTCATGCACGCCGTCACCTGGCAGCAACTATCCCGCGAGGCTCTCGAAGGCCTGGCACCCACGATAATCGAAATGGCAGAGGCAGAAGGTCTTGCGGCCCACGCCGAAGCAGTACGCAAACGTATATATGGAAAAGATTGACATCCTGCGCCTGATGCGCGACAACATCCGCTCGCTGGACCCCTACTCGACCGCACGCGACGAGTATCAGGGCGAACTCGGCATACTGCTCGACGCCAACGAGAGCCCCTACGGCGAAGGTCTGAACCGCTATCCTTCCACCGCCCTGCGAAGCGAACTCCTGGGCAGGCTGGAGGCGATCAAAGGCATCCCCTCCGGCGCGCTCTTCCTTGGCAACGGCAGCGACGAATGCATAGATCTCTGCTACCGGGTGTTCTGCCGCCCCGGGATGGATAACGCGGTGATGATATCCCCCAGTTACGGGATGTATAAGGTGTGCGCGGATGTGAATGATATCGAGGCCCGTCAGGTGTTGCTGGGGGAGGATTTCTCCATCCAGACGGATGACCTGCTGGCAGCCTCCGACTCCAACAGCCGCCTGCTCTTCATCTGCTCTCCCAACAACCCCACCGCCAACTCCTTCCCCGAATCGCAGATACGCACCCTGCTCGAGAACTTCCCCGGGATGGTGGTGCTGGATGAGGCTTATGCCGATTTCTCCGCCCGCGGGAGCCTGAAGAAACTGCTGGCAGAATACCCCAACCTTATTATACTGCAGACTTTGTCTAAGGCCTGGGGAATGGCCGGCCTGCGCCTGGGAATCGCCCTCGCGGATCCTCAGGTGGTTACCATCTTCAACAGGGTACGCTATCCTTACAACATAGGCACGGACACCCTCAGACTGGCCCTGGATCTGCTTCCCGCCGCCGACCTCAAGGCAAAGGTGGCGGAGATTCTCAAGGAGCGCGGGAGGATGCGTGAAGCCCTCTCGAAACTGCCCTGCTTGAGCGAGATACTACCCTCCGATGCGAACTTTTTCCTGGTTCGCACCGCATCCCCCCGCAAACTTTACGATTTCCTGCTGGCCCGGGGCATTATTGTCCGAGACCGCAGCAAATCCCCCCTCTGCGGCCCCGCCCTTCGAATCACGGTGGGCACTCCTGAAGAAAACGACAGACTGATAAAAGCAATTACCGAATATGACAGCGTTCAAAGCACTATTTGTTGATCGCGACGGCACCATCCTTCGCGAACCGGAAGATGAACAGATCGACAGCCTGGAGAAGTTCCACTTCGTGCCCGGAGCAATCAGCGCGCTGAAGAGCCTGCGCGCCCTTCCCTTCCGCCTCGTACTGGCCTCCAACCAGGACGGAAGAGGCACCGCGGCCTTCCCGGAAGAGGATTTTCTCCCCCCGCACGCGCTGATGAAGGAGATACTTGCAGGCGAGGGGGTTGTCTTCGACGATGAGTTGATAGACCCCTCCATGCCGGAGGATAACGCTCCCACCCGCAAACCGGCCACGGGGATGTTCGGGGCCTACCTGGACGGCTCCTGCGACCTTGCGGGCAGTTACGTGATAGGCGACCGCCTGTCCGATGTGCGCCTGGCTGCCAATCTCGGCGCCAAGGCCATACTCCTGGCATCCCCGGAGGAAGCGGAGAAGATACTGGAGGGCACGGGCCTGACGGTGGCTCTGGCCAGCGGTTCCTGGGAGGAAATCGCCGACTTCATCCGCCGTGGCGAAAGGGTGTGCGAGGTAATCCGCACCACCGCCGAAACCAGCGTACGCGTGCTGGTGGATTTGGACGGCCGCCTGCCTTCAGGCATCTCCACGGGCCTTAAGTTCTTCGACCACATGCTCGAGCAGATCCCTCATCACGGGGGTATCTCCCTGCAGGTTGAGGCCAAAGGTGACCTGGAGGTGGACGAGCACCACACCATGGAGGATGTGGGAATCGCCCTCGGAGAGGCCCTGCTTGGCGCACTTGGGGAGAGGCGCGGAATACGCCGCTATGGCTTCGTGCTGCCCATGGACGACTGCGATGCCATGGCCCTGCTGGACCTCGGCGGGCGCACGGATTTCTCGTGGGAGGTCCCCTTTACCCGCGAATATGTGGGGGATACGCCCACGGAGATGTATCCTCACTTCTTCGGAAGCCTCTGCTCCGCCCTCAAGGCTAACCTGCACATCAAGGCGCGCGGAGAGAATAACCACCATCTGGCGGAATCCGTCTTCAAGGCCTTTGCCCGCGCACTGGGCGAGGCAGTCAGCGGCCGTCCGTTCAACTACGACATCCCCAGCAGCAAAGGAATATTATGACAGCAGTAATTGAATACGATGCGGGCAATATCCGCTCAGTGATTCATGCCCTGGAGCGCCTGGGTGCGGGAGAGGTGGAACTGACCTCCGATCCCGGCCGGATAATGGCGGCGGACAGGGTGATTCTCCCCGGAGTGGGAGATGCCTCCGTGGTGCTGGAAAGCCTGCGGAAGGCCGGACTGGCGGAACTGGTATGCAACCTGAAGCAGCCCGTGCTCGGCATCTGCGCCGGAATGCAGATTCTTTGCTCGCACACCGAAGAAGGGGATGTGGACGGCCTCGGCATTTTCCGCACTCGAGTAAAGCGCTTCCGCCCCGATGATCCTTCGCTGAAGGTCCCTCACATGGGCTGGAATAAACTTGAAAATATGTCCGGGCCGCTCTTTGAGGGCCTTCCGGAGGCCACCTACGCCTACTTCGTGCACTCCTTCTACGCCGAGCCCTGCCACGACACCGTTGCCTTGTGCACCCACGGGGTTGACTTCAGCGCGGCGCTCAAGCGCGGTAACTTCTATGGCACACAGTTTCATCCCGAGAAAAGCGGCCCTGCCGGCGCCGCGATGCTCGCCAACTTTATGAAGTTATGATACAGATAGTCCCTGCGATAGACCTGATGAATGGGCGCTGCGTGCGTCTGTCTCAGGGCGATTTCGCCCAGAAGAAGGAATATTCCGCCGCCCCGGAAGAGATGGCGGCCATGTTCGCCGATGCCGGCGTGAGGCGCATTCACATAGTCGACCTCGACGGTGCCAAGGCGGGCCGTCCCTGCAATCTTGGCGTGCTGTTCGCGATAGCCTCCACCGTCCGTGCGGAAATTGAATGGGGAGGGGGCATAAAGACCGAAGAGGATGTCCGCGCGGCGCTCTCCGCAGGTGCCACCAACGTGATTTGCGGCACCGTTGCCGTGAAGGAACCCGAACTCTTCCGCCGCTGGCTGGAGATCTTCCCCGGAATGGTCCTGGGGGCGGATGTGAGGGGGGCGTCTCTCGCCACCGACGGCTGGATGAAGGATTCAGGCAAGGATATCTCCGCGCTGGTCCGCAGTTTCCCCGCGCTCAAGGAACTGGTGGTGACCCAGATATCCCGGGACGGAATGCTTGCCGGCCCTGACCTGGAACTCTACCGTCGTCTCAAGGAAGAATTCCCTGGCATCGTGCTGACTGCCAGCGGTGGTGTCGGGAGCATGGCGGACGTTGCCGCCCTGCAGGAGTGCGGAGCCGACCGCGCCATCGTCGGCAAGGCCATCTACGAAAACCGTATAACAATGGAGGATATAAAGTCATGGTGTGCAAAAGGATAATCCCGTGCCTGGATGTCAAAGACGGCCGCACCGTCAAGGGGGTGCACTTCGAGAACCTGCGGGATGTGGGGGACGCGGTGGAACTCGGCGCCCGCTATGCCCGGGAAGGGGCTGATGAACTGGTCTACCTCGACATCAGCGCCACCCAGGAAGGCCGCCATACCTTCACCGGCCTCGTGCGGGAAATCTCCCGAAACATCGACATCCCTTTCACCGTCGGGGGTGGCATTTCCTGCCTGGAGGATGCCGGAAGGCTGCTGGAAGCCGGTGCCGACAAGGTCAGCATCAACAGCGCCGCCATCCGCAATCCGGGTCTGATAGATGAACTCGCCTCGCACTTCGGCAGTCAGTTCGTGGTGGTGGCGATAGATGCCGCCTGCATTTCCGGCCGCTGGACAGCCACCACCCATGGAGGAACTCGTCCCACGGACAAGGAACTTTTCACCTGGGCCGCGGAGGCTCAGAACAGGGGCGCCGGGGAAATCCTCTTTACCTCTATGGACCACGACGGCACCCGGAACGGTTATCCCTGCGACACCCTGCGCGCGCTTTCATCCTCCCTCAGCATCCCCATAATCGCCTCCGGAGGAGCGGGAAGCATCGCTCATATCGCGGAAGCCCTGACGGACGGTTGCGCTGATGCCGCCCTCGCAGCCAGCATCTTTCATAGCGGGGAAATCCCCATTCCGGTATTGAAAAAGGCATTGATTGAACAAGGAATAAACGTTAGACCAATATGAAATTCTCTGATTTTAAAGTAGAAAAGAAAAGTGACGGCCTGCTGCCCGTGATAGTGCAGGACTCCCGCACCCGAAAGGTGCTGATGCTGGCATATATGAACGAGGCCGCCTTCGACAAGACTGTTGAAACCGGCCTGGTGACCTTCTGGAGCCGTTCCCGCGGGGAACTATGGACCAAAGGAGAGACCAGCGGCAACTATCTGCACCTGGAGAAGATGTTCGCCGATTGCGACGCCGACACCCTGCTGATTTGGGCGCGTCCGGACGGCCCTGCCTGTCATCGTGGCACAACATCCTGCTTCGACACTCCCGAGGAGGAAGGATTCCTCGGCAAGTTGGAGGATGTGGTGAAGCAGCGACGCGAGCAGATGCCCGAGGGCAGTTACACCAGTTATCTCTTTTCCAAGGGGGTGAACAAGGCTGCCCAGAAAGTGGGAGAAGAGGCCGTGGAAACCGTTATAGAGGCTGTTTCTGGCAATAGGGACAGGTATATTTACGAGGCTTCCGACCTGCTTTATCACCTGCTGGTGGTGAATAATCTCATGGATGTCAGCATGGATGATTTATGCAGGGAACTGGTGTCGCGACACAAGTAAAAATGGAACGATGTTTGCGGGAAATTAAGGTATGACAATCAACTACGAAGACAAGCAGATTCCGGTTCTGCTAGTGACCGGATATCTCGGCAGTGGCAAGACCACTCTCCTGAACCGCATTCTTAGCAATAAGAAAGGCATCAAGTTCGCCGTAATCGTGAATGATCTTGGCGAGGTGAATATCGATGCTGAACTCATACAGAAGGGCGGTGTTGTGGGCACCGGCGACGATAGCCTCGTGGCCCTGCAGAACGGTTGTATCTGCTGCACCCTCAAGATGGATCTTATCAGCCAGCTGGCGGATCTCTGCCGCATCGACAAGTTCGATTATATCGTGATCGAGGCCAGCGGCATCTGCGAACCTGGCCCTATCGCCCAGACCATCAGTTCTTTCCCCCAGATTGGCCCGAAGCAGCGCATTACCCCCCGGCTCGATTGCATAGTGACCGTGGTGGATGCTTTGCGCATGCAGAGCGAGTTTGCCTGCGGAGATGCGCTCACGCGCGAGGATATTGGCGACGAGGATCTGGAGCGTCTGGTGATAGAGCAGATCGAGTTCTGCAACCTGGTACTGCTGAACAAGGCGTCGTCCGTAAAGCCGGAGGAGCTTGCCCGCGTGCGCCAGATTGTCAAGGCCCTGAACCCCGGCGCGGAGATTCTCGAATGCGATTATGGGGATGTGGACCTGGATAAGTTGGTGAATACCAACCGCTTCGATTTCGAAAAGGTGGCCACCAGCGCCGCCTGGATTTCAGAAATAGAAGGCCACGAGGATGATGATGAAGGCGAGGCGGAAGAATACAACATCGGCACATACGTTTACTGTGCGCGTCTGGCGATGGACCTGAACAAGTTCGACTATGTGATCGCACGCCACTGGCCCAAGAACATCATCCGCGCAAAAGGCCTCTGCTACTTCTCCACGGACATCGACAAATGCTATCTCTACGAGCAGGCTGGAGTGCAGAAAACTCTTCGCGAAGCAGGCCTCTGGTACGCCGCTATGCCCAAGGACCGCCTGGCAGAACTCCTCCTCCAGGACGCCGCTCTCCAGCGCGACTGGGACCCTGCCTACGGCGACCGCATGCAGAAGATAGTCTTCATCGGGCAGAACCTCGACAAAGCCCTTATCAAGGAATTGATGGATTCCTGTCTGGTGGAATAATTACTTCAGCGAATACACGCTGGCGCGGAGGAAAGAGCGGAGATCTTGAAGCTCAGAGAACTCGGCGAGGCGTGAAGGCTCAATCACAGGTCCGGCAAGAATGCGCAGCGTCTTGCCGGATTTGTTTAATAGTTCGCCGGGAAGGCGCAGCAGCCGCAGGCGCCAGTCGATTACCCCGAGAGAATAGTAGAAGTCTGAGTTGCCGTCCAGCAGGCGCAGCGGCAGCACAGGCACGCCGGCGTTCCGGATGAATTTTATGATGGATATCTGCCACTCGCGGTCCCGGACTCGTGGCTCCCGGTGTGGAGGGAAACCCGCGATTTCCGCCACTGGCCGCGATTGGAAGAGTTTCAGGTCAGACACTGCCCCGGAAGGGAACAACCCCAGACATCCGCCGGAGGCGAGATGCTCCTTTGCCGCCCGCACCCCGGCAATGCTCTGGGCCGTTGGCGCCGCAATCAGGTTGCCGTTGGGATTGACGCTAATCATATTGTCTTTCAGCGATTCGAAGCGGGCGAGGATGGCATTCACCATATATTTATAATCCTCGCGCATGTGCCCGACGAAGTCTATCAGGGAGATGCCGTCCAGCGCGCCCATCGTATGGTTGCTGATGGTGATGAAGGGGCCTTTCGGCAGAATGCTGCGGAAGTGCTCGATCGCCTCTTCGCGCGGCAACCCGTTCACGGTATAGGTCATCCCCGCCTCTTCGTTTATCTTCCGGGCAAACTCCGGCCCCTGGTACTTCTCGAACCCATCTATCCTCCGCTCAATCTCCGTAACCTTCAGCATCCGCAGCAGCCCCCGGGCAAGAGCATTCCCCGCCTTCCCCCGGAACAACGGGGTAGCGCGTTCGAGCTCTTCTATCGAGATAATCGCCATCAGCCGTTCCAGGGTTTAGGAGGATCCATCCTGGCGTACTCGTCCAGATCCTTGAGGATGGTCACCACATACACCAGCGCCAGCATAATCACGATTACTATACCGGCGTAGTCAAATGCGCCCAGGGTGAAATCGTAGCCCAGGACCGTTACGCTCCAACTGTGTTCGCGCAGCACCGGTATGAAGATGTAGAGGGTGTTGATGATAATCAGAATGAGCCTCAGTTCCGTCGGCCCCATCTTGGCATAGGTGAGTTTGAATTCCTTCTTGAGATGGGCGTTCATGCTCACGTTCAGCGTCAGCAGCAGGTAGAGGATGAGCCCAGCCACAGCCAGCCAGATGTTGAGCAGGGCGGAGATGCCTATGCCCATGAACATCAGAACTTCGTTGATGGCATCCACCGTGTGGTCCAGATAGTACCCGTAGATGGGCCTCTGGGTGCCGCGGTAGCGGGCCAGGTTGCCGTCCAGGGAGTCTCCGTACCAGTTCACCACGAAGCCGAACGAGGCCAGCCAGAGCCAGTTGAAGTTATAGTTGGACAATATATATCCGGCCGCGATGAGGACCGAACCGAAAATGCCTATCCATGTGAGGGTGTTGGATGTGACCCAGCGCGGCTGGCGTGCCGCAAGCCAAACCAGCGCCTTATGCTCCGCCGCATTCAGAATAGATGTCTGGATGCGATTGGATGTTTTGATTTTCTCTGCCATAGTGATACAAAGATACTCAAAAAACCGCCCATTGGCAAAATCCCAATTAATTGTGATTGACCGGCAAGCATCCGGTAAGTAACTTTGCGGCGTAAAATGCAACAATCAGAACATATCATAGAGCGCAGCGTAAGCGATAAGATAGACGCCATCGTCACCAACAAGTGGTTGGGCTATCCCATCTTCTTAATCGTATTATATCTCATCTTCACCGCCACCTTCACCCTCGGAGGCTACCCCATGAACTGGATCGACTGGCTCGTCGGCAAGTTCGGGGAACTGGTCGCTTCCCTGATGTCGGATGGCTGGCTGAAGAATCTGGTGGTGGATGGCATAATCGCCGGCGTTGGGAGCGTGTTGGTATTCCTTCCAAACATCCTCATACTATACTTCTTCATCTCCCTGATGGAGGACTCCGGATACATGGCGCGCACGGGCTTTATAATGGATAACCTGATGCACCGCCTGGGCCTGCATGGCAACAGTTTCATGCCCTTCGTGATGGGCTTCGGCTGCAACGTGCCTGCCATAATGGCGACACGCAGCATCGACAGCCGTAAGAGCAGGCTGATGACCATCGCACTCATCCCCTTCATGAGTTGCTCCGGCCGCCTGCCCGTATTCGTGCTGCTGGTGGGAGCGTTCTTCCCCAAGAACCCTGCGCTGGTGCTGATGGGAATCTACTTCCTGGGGGTGCTGGTGGCTATCCTCTCCGCCCTCGTGCTCAAGCATCTTATTCCGGATGATGGCACTCCGCACGTGCCGGAACTGCCGCCCTACCGCATCCCCAACTTCAAGACCATAGGCAGGAGCACCTGGGACAACGCCTACGAATACCTGAAGAAGATCGCCACCACCATGCTGCTGGCATCCATCATTATCTGGGCGCTGGGATACTTCCCCCGCAACGAGGGCCTGACCCGGGCGGAGCAGCAGGAGCAGTCCCTCCTCGGGCACGTCGGCAAGGCAGTCGCACCCGCTCTGGATCCACTTGGATTCGATTGGAGGATGGATGTGGGCCTGATTACCGGTGTTGCTGCCAAGGAATTGATAGTCAGTTCGCTGGGAGTGATGTATGCCGGCGAAGAAGCGGCTGACGTGGATGAGAACGACACTATCCTGCAGAGCGCGCTGAAGAGTTCCGTGCCTATGCCGGTCGCCGTGGCCTATATGATATTCGTGCTGCTATATTTCCCTTGCATCGCCACCTTCGTGGCTATCAAGAAAGAGACCGGCCGCTGGGCATGGGCCTGGGGCGTATGCGCCTACACCATGGCTGTGGCGTGGGTGGTCGCATGGATTGGAAAAGTGGTGTGTCAGGCTCTACTTTAGCCAGAATTCCGGATTCTGAGGGTTCTTCCCCTCCCAAAGTTCAAAGTGCAGCTGAGTTTCGCCCGCGATGGTATCCACGCGGCCGAGAACCTGGCCGATCTTGACCTTGTCGCCAGCCTTCACGTTCACGCTGGCAAGCTTGCAATAGAAAGTGAAATACCCGCCGTGCTGCACCAGCACGCACTGGTTGTAGCCGGGAATCACAACCACGTTGCTGACAGTGCCGTCGAACACTGCCTTAATCGCAGTATCCTTGCTCAGCGCGATATTCACGCCGTTGTTGAACGGCATTTCGACGTTCTTATATACAGGATGATAGTGCTTGCCGAAGGAATCCACTATCGGGCCATCCGCCGGCCAGGGCAGTTTGCCTATATTCGAGGCAAACTCCTTGTCCAGTTTCTCATCCACCGCCGTCTTGGGCTTGGAAGAAGACTTCTTCACCATCCTGTTCATCTCTGCCTTCAGGGCCTCCACCTGCTTCCTCTTCGCGGCTAATTCCTTCTGATAGCGGTTCTTATCCTTGTTGAGGCTGGCCACCAGCTGCTGGGAATGGCTCTCATCCGCCTCCAGTTTCTTCAATTCGCCGAGGCGGGTAGAACGCAGCACGCCCGCTTCCTCGCGAAGCTTCTGCAGACTGGCCTGTTCTTCCTCCAGCCGGGCGCGGGTATCCTTGATCTCAAGCGCCTGGGCATTCAAGCTGCCGGCCATCCCCTTGAGATATCCAAAGCGCCGCAGGCCCTGGGTAAGCCCTTCGCTCGAGAGCAGATACATGTACCATATGCGGGTGTCGCGGTTCTTGTAGGCCGTACGCACCAGCTTCTCGTAGTTGGAGGATAGCAGGTTATATCTCTGCTCGAGGCTGTCAATCTTCTGGTCTTTCTCTCGGATGCGACGGTCGAGCATGGAAATCTGCGCCTCGCTCTCCTTCACCAGGCTCTTGCGGGAGCTGATCTTCTTCCGGGTGAGTTTCAGGGCGGTGTTGGCGCTTTTCACCTTACCGGCGTTCTCTTTCAGCTGCTGATCGAGGATGGCAATCTCCCGCTCGAGTTTCGCGCGTTTCTGCGCCGAACCCGACTTCTGCGCCAGCCCCTGGCCACAAACCAGAAACATCGCCAGTATTATGGGAATCACCTTTCTCATTGGCCGCTCTTTTTCTTCTCTGCCAGCATATAGAAGGACTGCGCCAGATCCTTCTCTCCCAGAGCATCGAGCACCTTCGCATAGTGTTCCAGGATGACGGCGCTGTCCCGGCCGCCATAGAGCATCGCATGCTTGAAGTATGGCTTGGCCTGCTGGTATTTCTTACGCAGATACAGGATCCATCCGTAGGTGTCCAGGTAGGTCGCGTTGTCCGGATCCTTCTCCACCGTTATCTTGCTCATCGCCTCCGCCTTCTTCAGCTTTTTGCCCGTGAGGCAGAGGTAGTAGGCGTAGTTATTCAGCACCGGCAGATACTCGGGGTCTGCCTTCAGCGCGCGCTCGTAGGCCTTGTAGGCGTTCCTGTCCTGCCCGAGCTGATGGTAGGTGTCGCCGATGGTCGCCAGCGCCGGCATCACCCGAGGATTCTTTTCTCCCCCTACGCGGATGATGGTTTCGCATTGGTCGATGATCTCGCGGGCGGTGCTGCCTTCATCCATAAGTACCTGAAGCTGAAGATACTGCGCGTCGAGGTTCTCGGGGAAGGCCTCCACGAAGCGGGTGAAGTACTCCCTACCTTTTTCCTTGCGCTCGGTGCCGTAGAACCAGCTTCCCGCGAGGCGCAGGGCGCTGCTGTCGGTGGGATGCACGGAGGCGCAACCGGTCACCAGGGAATCCAGCTGCGGCCGCCAGAGCTGATAGAACCCGTAGTCGATATGCTGGAGGAGCTGATTGACGTAATCGCACTTGGCGGATGGATTCAGGGCGGGGTTCTGCACCATCTCATTCACGGAAGCGAAGAATCCGGGGATGTTCCCGCGCATGCGGTAGACCTCGCTCTTGCCGAGGATGGCGGGAGTGTAGTCCGGCGAGAGCACCAGCGCCTTTTCGAAACTCTCCAGTGCCAGCGAATCCTTATATTCCGAGAGCGCCTGATTGCCCAGGAGGGAAAGGGTATAGGCGTTGGTATATTTGCCGGGGTCGGACTCCAGCAACTTCAGGTAGATGTCTGCGGCCTTGTCCCCTTTGCCTTCGGAGAGATAGAGACTGGCTAGGTTGTCTTTGTACCAGACATTGGCGGTGTCCAGGGCGGCAGCGGCCTGGATGCAGGCTTCCGCCTCGGCGGTGCGGCCTTTGAGTGCATAGGATACGCCCAGCCAGTAGTTGACGGCATCGTTGCCGGGGAAGTTCTTGTTGAGGTATTCGAGATGCTTGATGGCGTTGTCCACATCCCCGGACTGCATGCTTGCCACGGCACCGATGAGCATGGTTTCCAGCACGCTCTGCTGGCGTGCCTCGGCGGCCGCTGTGGGACGGGATTCCTGCGCGCCGACCCTCCCCGGAACAAGGAAGAGCAAGGTTGCAAGTATCAATGCCAGTTTTCTCATCGCAATCAATCTATACAAAAATAGTGCTTTTTTGGACTTTATTGGTTATTTTTGCATATACAATTTCGCGAGATGCAACTTTTCGGAAGTAAAATGCATCTTAAAAGTCGAGAACGGGAACCCGGCAAGGCTGGCAATGCCCTGGGGCCTGATGTCATTGAGCAATGCAAAAATGGCGACAGGCTCGCTCAGAAGGCCGTTTACGACGCTCTTTCTTCCAAGATGTTCGCAGTTTGCCTGCGGTATATGGGAGGGGACAGAGAAGCGGCCGCTGACATCCTACAGGATGGTTTTGTGACATTGTACACCAAGCTGGACAGCTATTCGGGAGAGGGTTCTTTCGAGGGCTGGGCCCGCAAGATCTTTGTCAATACGGCACTGATGAGTTTACGAAAGAAAGACGTACTCAAACAGAGTGAAGATGTAGACGCTGCATGGGGCATCAGCAGCGATGATCCCACTCCGGTTCAGAATATGGGCTATCAGGAATTGTGCAAGATGATTGCCGCCCTGCCGCCCGGGTTCAGAACAGTTTTCAATATGTACGTCGTCGAGGGTTTCTCCCACAAGGAGATAGCAGAAGCCCTGGAGATTTCGGAAACCACTTCACGCTCGCAGCTCCAGCGTGCGCGAACTTTGCTGCAGACAAAGATTAAAGAGAAGTTTTAAGATGCAAAAGATTGTTAACGAGGATTTTGACCTTCAGGTCAGGTCGATAATGGAAGAGGCTCAGGAACCTGCTCCTGCAGGGGCCTGGGAAGCCATTTCGTCCCGTCTTGATGCGATGGCCGCAGCGTCTGCTGCTACGGCCGCCTCGGCTGCATCTGCTTCCGCCGGAACCAAGGCCGGCCTCGCCGCAATCTTCGGCGGGCGCCGCGTCTGGTACTGGTCTGCCGCCGCATTTGCCATGGCCGCTGCCGTTGCCATCGGCATCTTCTTCACCGGCACATCCGAGAACAATTCCAACCTTATAGATATATACAGCGGTTCCGCCCTCGTCGCGGAAACCGTCACTCCGGCCGCTGAGGTCGCTCCGGCCGGTGAGGCCGCTCCGGTTGCCCCTGCAGCCGAAACTGCAGCGCCCGGCACCGCAAAAGCGCAAAAATCGTCCGCTCCGGTCGCAAAACCGGCAGTGCAGACTCAAAATGAGCCTGTAGTGAGTCTGAACCAGCCAAAATCGGCACCTCAGACTCAAATAGAGCCTTCAGTGAGTCTGAACCAGCCGGAAGAAAAACCGGCCGTCGATCCGTTTGCGCTGATGGCCTACGAAGACTCGCAGAAGGCATCTGCCCGCAAGGGCATCTCCCTGCTGGTCTCCGGAGGCGCATCCAGCAATAATGCCGGCGCCGGAAAACTTTCTCAGGCAGCACCGTCAGGCGGCTACACCCAGGCCGGCATCACCGAAACCAGCAAATCCTCCTTCGGCATTCCCGTCGTGGTGGGTGTTGGCGTAAGGATGCAACTTTCGGATGTTCTCTCGATCGGCACGGGACTGGATTATTCCATGCTGACCCGTACCTTCGAGGGTAAATACACCGACGGGATGACAGTCACCCCCGGGGACTTCAATCACACCCTGCAATACATCGGCATACCTGTCGACCTCTTTGTCAAACTGATAGAGAAGAAAGACATTTCCCTCTATTCCATTTTTGGCACCGAAGCCGAGTATGCCGTTTCCAATAAATACCGTCTGCTTGGCACCGACACTGTGGTCGGGGACAAGGTGAACGGTTTGCAGTGGTCCATTGGAGGCGGCTTCGGGCTTGAGTTCAATCCCGGTCAGCTCGTAGGTATCTTTGCCGAGCCTACCTTCAAGTACTATTTCAACTGCGACCAGCCCAAGAACATCCGCACGGACAAGCCGTTCCAGATGATTCTTCGCGTCGGAGTGCGGTTTAAGCTTTAATCGCTGACAATCAGCCTTTTACCCATAGGCAAACATAAATTTCAAATTTTACCCCCGGTTCAACCCCCGGGGGTATGATTTTTTTCGTATAGATTTGTGCGAAAAGAACTGGATTATGAAGGGATTGCCTATTATCTTATGCGGATTGCTCCTATTGCAATCCTGCGAGAAATTCTCGCTCAACAACATCTACAGAAACACTCATCTGGACGGCCACGGCCGGGATTCCCTGTCTGGTAGAGACCAGACCCTCCAGGCGGACACCACCGTGTTCGTATCGGCCATAATCGTGCCGGAAAACTACGACTGGCGCCGGGACACCGCTTACGGTGCCGTCGCTTGCGAGGTGGAGCTGCTCAAGAACGGCGTGCGCCAATTCATCGCGCGGGCCGGAGCGGATGAGCCCATCAGCATTTCACCATCCACCCACCACCTTTTCGGAGGGCATCTTTACACTGAACGCGCGACCGAATCGGGCACCATCATCTGCCGGGACGGTGAGCTCTGCCTCAGCTATCCAGAACGGGAACTGCTGAAGGGCTTCTTGATAAAAAACGGCATTGTACATACGCTCGGGCGGGATCTGGACGGCGCCGGCTTCAACTATCGACGGAACGGGGAAATCGTGCTATCTCAAGACAACGCCGTCATCTTCGGAGACTTCGTGAACCCGGCCTACGGGCGCACCGGCGCGCTCTATGAAAACGATGGCGCGGTGTGCTTCTGCTTCCGCAACTCCAGCACCTGCTATAATGTGCGGGACGGGGAGATGCAATCCATCCGGACCGGGGTACGCGCGGCGCGGGTAAGGGATATGAGGCAGATCGGTTCTGCGTGTTACTACGTGGCCGATTACACCACCTCGATGCTGGTTTTCTCCCCAGCACGGACATACACTCTCCCTACCTCCGTTTCATGGCAGACCGCGAGCGTCTTCCCCCGCGAAGGCATCCCCTGGATAGTGGCGGATTCCCCGTCAAAAACCATCTGCAGGCCGCTGGAACAGGCGGAAGAGGATGTCGGGATGCAGTTCCCCGGCAACGGGAACTTCGTCTATGCGGGGGCATCGCGGGTCTATTCCGTCTCCTGTGACGGCAGCACCATGAGCCTAAGGGACGACAACGGCGAAATCCTCTACATAAGGGATTCTACATTCTTCTTCGGACCGAACTGCGCGCAATGCGCCGGGGATATGATGTATATGCTGATTAATCCGCGCGAGCGCGAGGAATGTCCTTCGGTCTGGCAGGGGGAGAAAGAGACCCTCTGCGACATTAATGGCTATCTTACCGGTATAGAGGTGGAAATCAGTCCTCCCAGGTAACCAGGCGGCTCTCGTCCGGCATCACCTCGATCTTCACCCGCAGGGTCTCCTCGGGCAGCAGATCTTCGATATTCTCTGGCCATTCCATGATGCAGGTGCATCCACTGTCGATATAGTCGTAGAATCCGATGTCCAGTGCCTCTGCGGGCTTGGTGATGCGATAGAAATCAAAATGGAAGATGGACTCGTCCGCATCCGTCCGGTATTCGTTGACGATTGCGAAGGTGGGGGAGGAAATGGCATCTCCGTTCACTCCCATCGCGCGGCAGATGGCCGTGGTGAAAGTGGTCTTGCCCGCGCCCATCGGTGCATAGAACGCGATTATCCTCCCGGTGCCGACGGTAGAGATGAACTCGGCGGCGGCGCGGTCGATATCCGAAAGATTTTTAATGACAATTCGATGCTGCATCGTCGGCAAAGATACTGATTTTAGGCTTATGTTGATTAATATTATTGGCGCGAAATGCATAGGGATCGACGCGGTTCCGGTGGTGGTCGAGGTGAAAATCGACCGTGGAATCGGCATTCACCTGGTGGGGCTGGCGGATGCTGCTGTGAAAGAGAGTCTGCTGCGTACGGTGACTGCCCTGCAATCGATGGGTTTCCATATCCCTGGGAAGAAAATAGTTATCAATCTGGCACCCGCGGATCTGCACAAGAACGGCAGCGGCTACGACCTGCCCATAGCTTTAGGAATCGTGGCGGCGTCCGGGCAAAGGGAGATGCTGGGGCTGGACAAGTACTTGATTATGGGAGAGTTGGGCCTGGATGGATCCGTCCGTCCGGTGCCGGGCGCACTGCCCTATGCGGAGATGGCGGTGGGGATGGGCCTGCGCGGCTGCATCCTCCCTGCCCGCTCCGCGCTAGAAGCGGTGGAATATAGGCAGGCACGGATCTACGGAGTGGATACGCTGGAGGAGGTGCTCTCTATTCTAGAGGAGGATGGAATGCGGGATGACCTGCTGATCTGGAACCGGCCGGAGTACACCGAGGCCATTTCTTCCCCGAACCGACCGGCGGATTATATGGATTTTTAGGAGATAATCGGGCAGGAGGCTGCCAAGCGCGCTGCCGAAGTGGCAGTTTCCGGGGGACACAATATGCTTTTGATCGGTCCTCCGGGTGGAGGAAAAAGTTCCATCGCCAAGGCCATCACCGGGATACTTCCTCCCATGAGTTTGGGAGAGTCGCTGGTGACGAGTAAAATCTACTCCGTGTCCGGGCTGGCTACCAGGGATGCGGGGCTGATACGCCGCCGGCCGTTCCGATCCCCACATTATAGCGCATCTCTTGCCGCTATCATAGGCGGCGGAAACGGGGGTAACATCGTCCCCGGGGAAATCTCACTGGCGCACAATGGTGTGCTTTTTGCCGACGAGTTCGCGCAAATGCCGAAGTCGGTGGTGGAGGCGCTCCGGGGGCCGATGGAAGATAGGAAAGTGGTGGTTTCGCGCCTGAAGGGGAAGGTGGAATACCCGGCTTCATTCATGCTCGTCGCTGCCACGAATCCCTGCCCCTGCGGCTATTATGGCGATGGTGACCGTTGCACCTGCACCGTGGGTCAAAGGGTGGGTTATCTCAATCGCATGTCAGGTCCTTTATTGGATAGAATTGATCTGCATGTGTGGCTTAATCCCTTGGAAACCAAGAAGTTACTCGATCGGCCAAAGGGGGAGTCCAGCGCCGCCATCGCTGCCAGAGTTGCCGCCGCCCGGGAGGTGCAGAAGTTGCGTTTCCGGGAGGATGGTATCAGCACCAATGCGGAGATGAATAATGCGATGATGGAGAAATATTGTCCGCTGACCGATGATTGCAAGGATCTGCTGGAGAAGATAATCGATCGCCTGGGCCTCTCTGCCCGCGCCTACACCCGTATCATCAAGATCTCGCGCACTATCGCGGACCTCGCCGGCTGCCAGAACATCCTCCCCGCCCACATCTCCGAAGCCGCTTCCTACCGCCTCCTCGATCGCCGCAATTTTGGAGAATTGTAAATTTGGAAATTAGTATTAAATTTAATACTTTTGCGATGAAATATAGTGAACTGCGAAAAATACTAAGGCAGAGCGGCTGCACAGTTGTAAGACAAGGGGCCAATCATGAGATATGGTACAGCAGTAAAACGAGAAGGCATTTTCCTGTTGCCAGACATAATGCTGATGAAGTATATACAGGAACGTTAAGAGATATTGTAAAACAGTCTGGAATTAAGATATGAAACATGTTAACGTTGTAATAGGACGGGTGAACAAAGGCGAATATGTATATTCGGTAGTCATGGAGGCCCCGGAAGTTCCTTTTGGTTTAAATGGTACAGGAAGGACTGTGGAAGAGGCTAAAGCGGATTTTCTTGAAAGCTATGAGGAGATGAAGGAGATAATGAGCCTTGAAGGTCATGAATACGAAGAATTGGTTTTCTGCTACCATTATGATATCCCGTCCTTTTTGGAGTATTACGCCTATGCCCTAAGTTTGGCAAGCCTTGAGCGCATATCCGGTATCAATCAGCGCCAGTTGAGCCATTATATAAACGGCACGTCTAAACCACGAAAAAATACAGTAGAGCGTTTTCGTAAAAACCTTAGGGCCTTTGCAGAAGACCTTAAGTCTGTCGATTTGATTTGGCGATAAATTCACTACCTTTGCAGAGATGTTCAAGAAATATCTGATAGTTTTCCTGATTTCGATGGTGCCGCTGATAGAACTCCGCGGGGCCATTCCCTATGCGGTGGGGTTCGGGCTGCCGATATGGCAATCGTGCCTGGTGGCGGTGATAGGAAATATGCTGCCGGTGCCGTTCATTTTCCTCTTTGCCCGGAAGATACTGGTGTGGGGGAAGGATAAGAAGTATATCGGAGGATTCTTTACCTGGTGCCTGGAGAAAGGAGAAAAAGGCGGACGCAAACTCGAAGCCAAGGCCGGCCGCGGCCTCTATATTGCCCTGCTGCTCTTCGTAGGAATTCCCCTGCCCGGCACAGGCGCATGGACCGGCACCCTGGCTGCCAGCATTTTGAACATGGATTTCAAAAAGAGCGTGCTTTACGTACTCCTCGGCGTTCTCCTTGCCGGAGTAATCATGCTCACCGCGTCCCTTGGCGTCTTCGGAGCTATTTCGTTAGCTCGCTAAGCGGTAAAGACTCATCTACATAATTGAAAAGGCTTCCGCAGACATTTGCGGAGAAGGCCATCGCATACCGCGCGAATAACTGCCAGTCATCCTCAGAAAGCGCCGCCAGCCTGGCCTTGGTATAGCCGTGATGCACAATAGCATACAGAGTTCCGGCGTTGAAGTTGTCCCCTGCGCCGATGGTAGAAACGATCTTCTCCACATGAGGCACCGGGCAAGTGGTATGGACCCCGGGGGAGAAGAATTCCGCATCCTCGCCACCGCGGGTGCAGATGAAGTTGCGGCAGAGCGGTGCGATGCGTTCTTTATATACCTTCGCGGCATCGGAAGTGCCGTAAAGTCCCTCGATATCCTCCGAAGACCCGCGCACGATATCGCATAGGGCGATGTTTTCTTCTATACTGGCGGGATCCGCCGGATGATTCTTGCGGAAGTTGATGTCGTAGTAAACGATGCCACCGGCCTCCTGAGCCCTGCGGGCAAGCGCTCTGGTCTGGGGTGCCGTCCCCGGGTTCACCGCAAACACGGAACCGAACAGCATTATATCATCCGCCGCAAACTTGGTGTCCGGCAGCTCGAAGGGAGGCAGAGTCTTGTCCCGAAAAAACTCATACTGAGCGTTGTTGTTCGCATCCAGCATCGCCATCGAAACGGCGCTCTGGCCCTTCACACGCTGGATTCCATCCGTGCTCAGGCCGTTCTTCCGCATAAAGGAGGTCATGATATCCGCCACGGCATCATCCCCAGTCTGGGAGTGCATTACCAACTGCACATCCGGATTGGTACGCCCCAGGGTCCTGCCCAGGGAAACCATAGAATTGAAAACGGATCCTCCCGGGACTGCCGCCTGAGGCTGCCCTTCGCGGAAAACGATGTCCAGCACCGTTTCGCCTATGCCTGAAACCATTCTTTTCATAGTGCTATGGTCAGATCAGAGCGTCGCTCTTGTAGATGTCGGTCGTGAATTCTTTCGGACGGGTCATCGTCTCCGTGGAAACATTGCCGAAGCGGTCGGTGACCTTGATTTCAAGGGTGGTGGTGGGCGATGTGGCCTTCACCCTGAACATGTGGTATGTGTAGCAGGTCTCGAATGTAGTTCCGTTGTTGCCGTTCAGCCTGGGCACCATGTACGAGATGATGTGGAGAGGATCCCGCGTAATGCCAAGGCGGGTTACGGGCAGAATGCTGCCGGTTTCCTTCTCTGTTACCTGGATTGTCCAGGACGGATCGTAATTCCAGATATTCATGAACACGAAATTGTCCGTACTGGTGGTCACCCACTGGGTGTTGTACTCGTTGAGTATATCGATGTGCGCCTGATTGGCCTTGGGAATCCAGGTTTCGGCCGTGAGGGCTATCTGGTTACGGTCGTAAGAGCGGAACTGGTAATCCAGCGGGAAGCCGATAGCTTTGTATTGCCAGCTTATGTTTTTCCCATTGACTTTCAGCACCGTATATCCTCCCGGAGTGCCGTCCTGGCAGAGATGGACGCCCGGAGTCAGGTGACCGGTCCACCACCAGGTCGCGCAGACTGCGCCTGCATTGTGCTCGTAAATCTTGTCGGTGGAGAGGTTGTCCACATTGTACATCTTGTGCGAGTGTGCACTGAAGATGTGAACCTCGGGATAACCCTTGACAAGGTTCTCCAGCGTCGATGCGGCAAGCGCCTTGATATTGTAGGATGAACCGCCCCTGGCCGCTCCGGGATTGTTGTAGACGGCGGAGTGCATCGTCAAAACCAGAATCTTGTCCTTTGGCACGAAAGCGAGATCTTTGGCCAGCCACTCGAGCTGCTCATTCACTATGTTGCTGGCATAGTCCCGGCTGTCGGAAGTGCCAGCCCCGCTATTCTGGCACTCGATATCGTCCAGCACCACATAATGCACCTGGCCGATGTTGAATGAATAGTATGTTGGTGCCAGATTGGCCTTGTATTCCACCACGGTGTCGAAATCCCCGGCATAGTACATACTATGATCGTGGTTTCCAATGGTGTGGAACACGGCAAGACCGCGCATCGCGTTGGCATCGGCAATATACTCCTTGAACGAATAATTGTGCTCTACCCAGAACTGGTCCCAGGTCATATCTCCTAGCGTCATTGCGTAGAATTTCTCCCCGGAATGTGAGGCAATGTAGCTATTGACATCGGCGGTGAACTTGGAGAACTGGCTCCTGTCTTCCGTTCTGTCGGCAAGGTGGATATCGCCGAACAAAAGCATCGAATAATTGTCCTGACCATCCACTTTCACAAGCTCAAAGTCCTTTCTTTCAGGCGCAGAGACTCGCAGCTCCAGCTGCTGATGGATGGCGGGGAGTACCCCGTTCAGTGGTGCCGCATAGCCCGAAGGAAGGCAGATGAAAACGTATTTGTGGGCCTTCTGGGATTTAATGCGGTATACTCCGTCGGAATCCGTCTGAACCACCTCGTAGCCATCGGATACCGACACCCCGCTGACGCCCTGCCCGGAGCAGGTCACCTTCCCATACACCGTGACACCTTCTCCCGGAACAAGCCCGTCATCGATTTTACCTATCGCGAAGCTGGCGCTGCCCAGTTTGAGCATGCTGGCACCTCTTTGCACGGAGATGTTGTATGTGCCGGCCTGGAAGCCTGACGGCAGAACCATTACGACGCTTTCTGCGGTGGATTCTGAAATGCTGCAGATATACTGGCCCGTGTGCCCCGACAGCACGATAGCGTCCGTCACCAGAGGCTTTTTGCCATCGATAACGGCAAATCTGACCGTGGTCTGATCTGCCGCAAGTTCAATGATTTCCGGTATTTCAAGACGAACGTCGAAACTATTGTCCTGTTCTTGATGCCCGCAAGCCAGCGAAAACATAAGAACCACTAACAGGGAAATTATTCTGACAATCCATTTCATGGCAAAAAGCTTTAAAGCAAGTAAAGATAATGTTTTTTTTTTATTATTTTTGGTCGACTAATTATATATAAGATGAAACTCCCCATAGCGTTGTGCATACTCCTGATTCTCCAGGCCGGTTCTCCCGCCCCAAAGGCGGAAAAGAAGCCCTATCCCAAGTCCCTTCCCCACGAGAATGCGACTGTGGACGGCTACAGGGGCATATGGTACACAATCAGGCAGGGCCACGAGTACGGTGACAAGTATTCCGGAGGCCTCGGCACATACACGATGAAACACATCCCCATGGCTGTGTACGCCCCGGAAGTGAACAAGACTTTCTTCGTCTATGGGGGCACGCCCAGGGACGGGGAGTTCTATCTTCAGTGCATGGTAGGATGCTACGATCACGCCACCGGCAAGCTCCAGAAGCCCAGAGTTGCCTACGACAAGGGGCAGGACGGAGTGCTGGACCCCCACGACGATCCCACGATCCAGATAGATAAGGATGGATACGTATGGATATTCGTCGCCGGCAGAAGCACCAAGCGCGAGGGGTTGCGCCTGAAGAGCACCAAGCCCTACGACATCACCTCCTTCAAGTATGTCAACGCCAGCTTCATGGCCTATCCTCAAGTGTTCTACGACAAGGAGAAGGGATTCTTCCTTTTCTTCACCCGCTACGACGGAGTGCGCCAGCTTTTCTTCCAGACCAGCAAGGATGGCAAGAAATGGAGTGAGTACAGGCAGCTGGCGTCGATAAAAGAAGGCAGCGAGAAGAAGTCCGGGCACTACCAGATCTCGAACATGTACGGCACCAAGCTCTGCACCGCCTTCAACCGTCACATCAACGGCAACGTCGACACCCGCACCAACATTTATTTCGTGCAGTCGGAGGATTGGGGCAAGACATGGACCACTGTGGACGGCAAGCCGGTGGATCTCCCCATCACCCAGCGCTATAACGACGCGCTCGTGCGCGACTACCAGAGCCAGGGACGCAACTGCTATATCAAGGATGTCAACTTCGACTCCGACGGCAACCCAGTCATCCTCTACCTTACGGCAGATAACCACATAGCAGGCCCCGAAGGAGGCATACGCCAGTGGCACACCCTGCATTGGACCGGCAAGGAATGGGTGGAATCGCGGTTTACCACCTCCACCCACGATTACGATAGCGGCAGCCTCTGGACGGATGGTAAGGAATGGACGGTCATCATCCCCTCCGATCCGGGCCCGCAGCACTGGGGAACCGGTGGAGAGATTGTGCGCTGGAAGAGCAAGGATAAGGGCAAGACCTGGAAGAGAGACTACAACCTCACCTCCGGCAGCACCTATAACCACGGCTACGTCCGTCGTCCGCAGAATGCCAACCCCGGGTTCTACGCCTTCTGGGCGGATGGCAATCCCGACGAACCCTCACCTTCCCGCCTCTACTTCTGCACCAAGGATGGCAAAGTGTTCCGCATGCCGGCCGAGATGACGGAAGAATGGGCCGAACCCGAAAGAATCAGATAACCAATTATTAATAATCATAAAGTCATGAAAAAGTTTTTGCTGGCGATTCCGCTGCTTGCAGCCATCGCGATTTCCTGTCAGGAAAAACCTGAGGAAATTAAGGAATCAGTGAAGATTGCCGTTGCGGAGACTGTGCACATCGCAGCCGTCCCCGAGGCAGACGTCACTTTCACCATTGAAACCAACGTGGACTGGTCGATTGCCAAGACCAATCTCGACTGGCTGACTATTTCCCCCATGAAGGGTACCGCCAAGGACGGGGCGCAGATCGTCGCCCTCGTTGCCGATAACAATCCGCTTGAAGAGGAAAGGACCGGCACATTCACTATCACTGCAGGCTCCACTACCAAGACGGTTACCGTAACCCAGGGCGCCCTCGTGGTTATTCCCGAATTCAAAGTAAACGGAATCGAGAACAAGACCCTCTCCTTCAGTGGAGAAGATAACGCCGCAAAGACCTTCCAGGTATCGTCCAACAAGAACTGGACTGCCACCAAGCGCAACCTGGACTGGGCAACGGTATCTCCCGTTGAGGGTGAAAAGAACCGCGCCGCCACCATCACCGTCACACCCACCGAGGTTAACAACACAGGTGCGGAGCGCTCAGGCATCATCTCCTTTGCCTATGGTGGTGAGGAACCTTTCCTGGTTACCGTCAAGCAGGCTGCTTTCGTGCCGTCTCTGGAGGTGTCTCCCGAGAGCCTTGAATTCGCCAAGGGCGGCGAGGCCAAGACAGTCACCATCACCTCCAACACCGATTGGACCGCCGTCTCTTCCGAGACCTGGGCAACCCTGTCTGCCGCTTCCGGCAAGGGCAATGCGACGTTGACCGTCACCGCCGCCGCCAATGAAAAGGCAGCCCGCACCGCCACCGTCACCATCACAGCAGGATCTCTCATAAAGACCATTGCCATCAGCCAGGAGAGCGGCGTCGTTGCCGGAGCAGGCTACGACCTCGCAACCACTCCCGTAATCTGGTGCGCGGACGACCAGTCCTGGAACATGACCAACAACCCTGAATTCCCCGGCCCCGCAGAAGGTGCAACCGGATATGTTGCCTCTGCCGCCAAGCACGGCACCGGCATACTCAAGCCCATGAACGAGGAAGACAAGGGTGCCTATGCCGAATTCGTGGATGGAAAGGAGACTCCCGACGACTATTCCGCCATTTCCAAGGGTAAGTTCATCTTCGTGGCGGCAGGATCCTCCGGTTCGTTCGGCGACAAGGGCGGCGACATCGGATACCGCAAGTTGTGGATCAACGATGCCGTGGTCTTCCACGTGCCCGCCGAAAAGATCAGCGCCGGTAAGACCATCTGCTTCGACTTCTCCTTCCTCGGCACCAACGCATGTCCCAAGTTCTGGGCAGCAGAAGTGAAGATCGGAGGTGAGTGGAAACTGTTCCACACCTATCAGGCCAACAACAGCATCAACGGCGTGAGCGAGAAATCCAACGGAACTCTTGCACCCGATGCAGAATCCAACGTCATCCTGCTTACTCCTCAGCGCACCAATTCGCACTACGACTGCACCTACGCCGTCACCGCGGATATCCCTGCCGGCGAACTGCTGGTACGGCTCCGCGTAGTGGATCCTTCCATCCAGATTACCGGTTCCGCAAGGACATCTCCCACCGACGACTCCACTACCCGCTTTGTCGGCTGGAGCGTGGAAGGCAGGAGCATCAAGGACGGCCACGGACCTACCATCTACGTTAAGTAAATGCCTCTGGGCAAGGCACATACGCTAATTCTCCTGACGGTTCTCCTGTTCGCCTGCTCCCCCAAGGAGCAAGGCGGGCAGGAGGCTGCCGGGAAGATTGACGCGGATGTCGAAGTTTTCGGCGGACGGGAGCGCTTCGTTTTCAAATGGAGCGGTCTCCCGTCTGAAGCCGAAAGCGTCAGCCTTGTCACCTCTGCCGGAAAAACCTACACCGCCACCATCCCCTGGGAAAGCGGCGAAGTTTCTTTCGCATCCATCCCTGAAGGGGAAATCCGCCTGAAGGTATCTTACCAGACAACCTCGGGCATCGTGCCAGGGCCGGAACTGTCTACCTTCGTGTACGGAAGCAACTATGAATCGGGGTTGCGGGATTGGAAGATGGAGAGCACGCGCCTGCATGCCGGCGTCTTCGATGCCACCCTGTCCAATGTGGTCACGGGCAGCACCGTAGCCGAGGAGTTCAGTTTCTCGGATACCGGAGGAGTCGCACGTGAATATTCTCTCCCCGCGGATGCCGAGGATAAGTCCGTCCACTTCAGCAACATCTCCGGAGAAGTGCGTTACCGCACCGTACACGTGCCTGAGCCTCGGAGCGGGGATCGTTTCTACACCGCATGGACCGCGGTTTCGCCCAATGGCCCGGTGGAGCCTACTCCGGATCAGATCTGCGCGACCGTGAACGGATACCGGGGGATATGGTTTACCCTCGGGCAGTTCAACACTGAATACGGCGACAAGTACTCCGGCGGCCTCGGGACCTACACGATGAAGCATATCCCGATGGCTGTCTATGCCCCCGATGTCGACAAGACCTTCTTCGTCTACGGAGGCACTCCTTCCGCCGACAAGAAATATCTCCAGTGCATGATAGGCTGCTACGATCACCGTACCGGCCTGCTCCAGAAACCCCGCGTCGTGATGGACAAGGGCGTGGACGGGGTTTCCGACCCTCACGACGACCCCACGGTGCAGATAGATAAGGACGGTTATGTCTGGGTGTTCGTCGCCGGGCGGAGCACGAAACGTATGGGCAGGCGCTACCGCAGCGTCAATCCCTACGATATCACTGCATTCGAATACATAAACGAAAGTTACATGGCCTACCCCCAGGTCTTCTATGACAAGCAGAAGGGATTCTTCCTCTTCTTCACACGTTACGACGGGGTGCGCCAGTTATTCTGGCAGACCAGCAAGGACGGGGTCAACTGGACCTCCTATCAGCAACTGGCCTCCATCAAGGACGGATCCGAGACCAAATCCGGCCACTATCAAATCTCCAATATGTACGGGACCAAACTCTGCACCGCATTCAACAGACATATAAACGGAGCGGTGGATACCCGTACAAATATCTATTTCGTCCAGAGCACCGACTGGGGTGAAACCTGGACGACGGTCGACGGTCAGCCCGTCGAGGTGCCCGTCACCACCCTGAAGAATAACGCGCTGGTGCGCGACTACCAGAGTCTCGGGAAGAATTGCTACATAAAGGATGTCAACTTCGACTCCGAAGGTAATCCCATAATACTCTACCTTATTTCAGACAATCATCTGACCGGCCCCGAGGGAGGAGCACGCGAGTGGCTCACTCTCGCCTGGGACGGCAGTCAATGGATACAGACCAAGATCACGGAATCCACTCACTGCTACGATAGCGGAAGCCTCTGGACCGACGGCGGGAGATGGACCGTAATCGCCCCCACCAAGGCAGGCCCGCAGTACTGGGGTGCCGGGGGAGAAGTGCAGAGATGGGTTTCCACGGACCACGGCAAAACTTGGTCCCTGGATGCCGACCTTACTCACGACAGTGCCTTGAACAATACCTATATGCGTCGTCCGCAAGGGGCAGCCGACGGTTTCTACTCGTTCTGGGCGGATGGCAATCCCGACCAGTTCACCACCTCGCACCTGTACTTCTGCAACCGCGAAGGAAAGGTGTTCAGGATGCCCTACGAAATGACCTCCGAGTGGGAGGCTCCCGAAAATGTAAATTAACATCACAGATATATGAACCGTAAAACCTTCATCCCGCTTCTTGCCCTGCTGCCCGTCGCGCTCACGACGGCGTGCAACGGCAGCGTTGGCATAGACCCGGGAGTATGGAATGCCTACCGCAACCCTGTGGAGCAGTCCGACGTGCAGGATCCCTGCGTAATCGAGGAGGAAGGAGTATTCTACCTCTTCTCGTCGGAGTTGTCCAGCGGATCGGGTGCGGATCTGGTAGAGGAATTCATCCCCACTATGACCTCCCAGACCCTGATCTGGTGGAGTAAAGGCACCAGCGTATTTGATGACATTACCAAACCCAAGTTCATCGCTGGAGGCAAGATTACCTGTCCGGATGTTGCCAAGGTAGGAGGAAAGTATCTTCTCTACTATAGCCTCACGACTACCTCGGCTTCCGGGATAGGGGTGGCGGAGGCTGAATTCGCGTCCGGGCCTTACACCGACAAGGGCGCTCTCCTCACATCCTCTTCCACGGGCCTGCAGGGGGTGGCTTCCCCATCCTTCTTCACCGATGGCACCAACAACTGGCTGGTTTTCGGGGAGGGCAAAGGCATATATCTGCAGAAACTATCCGCCGACGGCCTTTCGGTATCCGGCAGTCCGGTGGAGATTGCCGCAGACGGATTCAACGCCCCTGCGATGCTCTTCAAGGATGGCAAATACCATCTCTTCGTATCGTCCGGAAGCATCACCGGTGGAGCGTCGAGTACCTCCCGCATCCGCTATGGAAGGGCCGACAGAGCCTCCGGTCCCTATCTTGACAGGTCTTCCAAGGACCTTCTTGACAACGGAGGAGAACTCCTGATTGATACCAGCGTCAAGTTCGCGGGGCCCGGCAACGCATCCGTGCTCAGCCTCAAGGACGGATCCGACTGGCTGTTCTATAACGCATACGACCTTTCCGCTATCAGCAAGGGCAGAACCCTTATGATGGACCGTCTCCAGTGGAATGACGGCTGGGCAACGGTACGCGGCGGCATCTGTTCTTTCAGCGCGGAAGCGCCAACTTTAAGCAGCGAGTAGCCTATGAAACAATTAAGACTGTTATTCGAAGTCCTTTGCCTGGTCTTGCTGCCCGCCCTGGTGTTCCCCTCCGAAGCCCTGGCGCAGGGAAAAGCATCGACCATCAAGGTCCAGGGCAATGTGCTTGACGAGAATAAACTTCCGGTCCCGGGAGCGGCCATTCTCGTGAAAGATAATCCCACGGCCGGCACGGTTACCGATGTCAACGGCGCTTTCTCCATCAGCGTACCGACAGGATCCGTGCTTGTCGTTTCATGCATAGGATACGCCGACCAGGAGAAGGTCTTCAACAAGAGCGGAGACTGGTTCATCACGCTTGCGGAAGACACTCTAATGCTCGATGATGTGGTTGTGGTCGGCTACGGCACCCAGAAGAAGGAATCCGTGGTCGGTGCCATCTCCCAGATCGGATCCGATGCCCTGCTAAATTCCGGCACATCCAACATCACCAACGCTATCGCCGGTAAACTGGCAGGCGTGCTCACTTTCCAGAGCAGCGGCCAGCCCGGCAACAACGACGCGGAAATCCTCGTGCGCGGTGTCAGCAGTTGGAACGGCTCGGCTCCTCTGGTGATGGTGGACGGCATCGAGCGTTCCTTCAGCGAACTCGACCCCAACGAAGTCAAGACGATCTCTGTGCTGAAGGATGCATCGGCAACCGCGGTATTCGGAGCCAAGGGCGCAAACGGCGTCATCCTCGTCACCACCAAATCCGGCATCAAGGGTAAACCCAAGATGGGCCTCACCGTCCAGTACGGCATCAACACGCCTCAGGAACTGCCCCATTATGTTTCGTCCGGAGAAATAGTGGATATCATGAACCAGGCCTACCGAAACGACAACGCCTTCGGTTCGGTCCTTCCCGATGATGTGGTGTATGCCTACAAGAACCATACGAACATTTATCGCTACCCCGACAACAACTGGTACGATATGTTCCTGAAGAAGTTCTCGCAGATATTCAACGCCAACTACAACATCAGCGGCGGCTCTGACAGGGTCCGATACTATATTTCCGTGGGCTACGAGAACGACGGGTCCATCGTGAAACAGATCAATAACTGGGACAATACGGAGTTCAAATACCATAAGATCAACTACCGCTCCAATATCGACGTGGATCTCACTCCGACCACCACCCTTTCCGCAAAGGTGGGTGGCAGCACCGAGATTACCCAGCGCCCCGGAGACCCAGAGTCCAGCACCACGGTTTCGACTCTGTTCACCCAGATGTATATGGCATCTCCCGCCATGTTCCCGGCCTATTATCCCGCATCCGTCATGCAGGAAATTCCGGACCTGGACTATCCGGGGACCTATGAAGACAGGTTGGCACAGGTCGGGACTGCTTACACCGAAAACCCCTACACCACGCTTGCCAGAGGTAACTTCCTTCAGACTACCACAAACAGGCTGAACACCGACCTCATCCTTAACCAGAAACTGGACTTCATTACCAAGGGGCTGTCAATCAAAACACTCATCTCCCTGACTTCGGTATTCTCCCGTTATTCGCAGAAGGGTACCCAGACCCTGCCGGTCTACCGTATTGACTGGGATGTGTATGATTCCGGGCTCGGACTGAACCCCTGGACATCCACCGAAAGCGGCAACAACGTATATGTGCTGCCCCCCTATGAGGTGGTCCACGACGGCACCGTAAGGAGCAGTTCAGTCATTTTCTACTGGGAAGCGGCGATAAACTACGCCAGGAAATTCGGAAAGAATCACAACGTGACCGCACTGGCCCTGATGAACCAGAGAGAGTCGATTTCCGGCGTGTCCTTCCCGCATCGCAATCAGGCCTTCGTCGGTCGTGCAACCTACGACTACGGCGGAAGGTATCTCTGCGAGATCAACATGGGTTACACCGGCTCCGAGCAGTTTGCCGCCACCAACCGTTATGGCTTCTTCCCCTCCGCCGCAATAGGATACGTGCTCTCGAAGGAAAAATTCTGGAAGAAAGCGATGCCCTGGTGGAGTAAGATGAAATTCCGCTTCTCCGACGGCTACGTCGGAAGCGACAAGGCTTCGGCCAACTGGCTCTACTACTCCTCCTTCTCGCGCGACAGTTACGGCAACATAGTCGAGGATAAAGCCGCGAACCTGACAGCCCGCTGGGAGACCGCGCACAAGAGAGACCTCGGTATTGAATTCGGCTTCCTCAAGGACAAGTTCACCTTGAATGTAGACCTCTTCGACGAACTCCGTTACGATATGCTCGTCACGCCCACGGAGTCGCCCCTGATCGGTATATCCTCCAAGGATGTAAACTCCGGAAGCATCAAGAAGCACGGTATCGACATCGAAGGCAAATACCGTGTCACCACACCCAAGAAGTTCTACTACGAAGCCGGCTTCATGGTAGGATTCAACGAGAACAGGATACTGTCTTATGAAGAGCCGGTCAATACCCCTGCCTATCAGAAATGGGCCGGTTCAGCCTACATGGCAGCCCGCAAGGGTATGGACCTTATCGATGGCGGCTATTATACTTCGGTAGATGACCTCCACGGTTATCCCAACCCCCTGGGCGGCATCTCCACGCAGATAATGGCCGGCTCCTACAAGATGCTAGATTACTCTACGGACGGATCTATCACCACCCGCGACCTCCACGCCATCACCGGCGTCGCCTATCCTCCGGTCGTGGGCAGCGTGAACTTCGCCTTCGGCTACAAGGGATTCTCCTTCAATATGCTGTGGTACGGCACCTACGGCAAGTACATCGAGTTCAACCGCTCCTTCTGGAAAGAGTTCATCAAGTCCGACTGGACGGTGCACGCCGCTCAGCTCGACTACTGGCGTCCAGATAACCAAAATGCCACCCACCCGGCGGTCAGCTTCGACGACAAGATGTACTCCATCCTCGGAGGCTCGGCCAATACGGAAGGCTTCGACATGATGATCGACGGTCAGTCGTGGCGCAAGTCCGACTATCTGACATTGAAGGAACTGTACTTCGCATACAAGTTCGACTCCAACAAACTTCAGGAGCGACTTGGCGTGCGGGGCCTCACCCTTACCCTCACCGCCAACAATCTGCTCACGTTCACCGACCTGATCGAAGGCAACCCTCAGCGTACGGATCTCGTGAAGAGCTATTACCCCATTATGAGAACCGTCAAATTAGGCCTTAAGGCAGAATTTTAAAGGAGGAAAGATATGAAAAAGAGATTACACATATTAATATATATGGCGGTGGCGCTGATCGCTCCCTCCTGCTCATACCTTGATATCGACCCCGAACTCGGAATCACGGAAAAGGATGTGTTCTCGACGTACAAGAACTATAAGATGTACTTCGACTACGTCTTTAAGAACGAGGCCAACATCAATGTATACAATATCCACGAAGGATTCCCCCTTTACGTAGATTTCAACTCCCTGCGATTCTCTCTCTACTCCACCACTGACGCAGCCGATGCCGGAAGGCTTCTGCGTGCGCAGCAGGAAGTGAAAATATGCAACCTCGGTCAGCAGACCTGCAACTACTTCTCCTTCGCCAACGCCGGCACGGGAGGAAGCGCCTACAGGCCGATCGCCAGGGCGATGTTCAAGATCATCCGCATCGCGAACCGCTCCATCGAGAACATCGACATGCTCACTAACGCACGTCCTGCCGAAAAGGCCGACCTGCTGGGGCAGGCATACTTCACCAGGGGCTTTGCCCACTTCGTGCTCTGCCGTTTCTACGGAGGAATGCCATACATCAACAAGTCCCAGATGGATAACTGGGATCTCCCGCGCCTGACCGCGAACGAGACCTACAAGCATGCGGCCGAAGATCTCTACACATCCTACGAGTACTTCAAGGAGGCGGGAAAGATGCGCCGCGATGCCGTTCCCGGAGCCGCCGGACACCTCTCCGCCGCCGATATCGATCGTCCTGGAGGATGCGCTGCGCTCGCCATCCGGGCCCGTGCGCTGATGTACGCCGCCTCTCCTCTCAACAACCTGAACGGAGAGCAGGATTGGAAGGATGCTGCGGATGCCTGCGCGCTTGCGCTGACGACGGCCCTCGAGTGGAAGTACGAACTGCTTTCCGCCAGCAACTACACCGACAACTTCTACGGCAAGGAGACTACCAACGAGCTCCTGTGGAACTATTTCCACAAGGCGAAGGGCAACCAGAACACCCGTTCGGCACTGCTCTGCTACCCTCAGTCCTGGTATAGCAACGCTTCCGGCACCTGTCCTACCCAGAACTTCGTAGATAAGTACGAGACTATCTACGGAGATCCTCTCAATACGGCTGAAGACAGGGCAGCCGCGGTGGCAGCGGGTCACTACAACGAGCAGAACCCCTATGCCGGCCTCGACCCTCGTTTCGAAAAGACCATACTTCACGACCGTTCCACCACTCCTTATGTAGATGGTTACGTGAATATCTACTACGACCCGGTCACCGGCACCTATCCCGCCACGGACATATCTTCCGTCACCGGGCAGTTCGGTATAGCCTGGGGATCGATGGACGGCAGCAAGGGTTATTCCAACACCGGCTACTACCAGCGCAAATTCTGGAGAGGTTCCCGCGGCGACAAGGATAACTCCTATCCTCTCGTGGATCCTCTCGTCAGGCTCGCCGAGGTCTATCTTAACTACGCAGAATGCGTCAATGAGGCATACGGCCCTTCAGGCACCGCCGGCACCTGCAGCCTGACGGCCCTCGACGCCGTCAACATCGTCCGCCACCGTGTGGGCATGCCTGACGTCCAGGACCGCTTCGCCGCAGACCAGACGCTGCTGCGCGAGCGCATCCGCAACGAACGCGATGTCGAACTCGCATTTGAGGGCGGGCACTACTACTTCGATATCCGCCGCTGGATGACGGCTCCCATAGTGATGAACAGGCCCCTGATGGGTATGTACATCGAATCCTGCCCGGTGGATGCCGCACATCCCGTCGGGCGCCGCTACGAACGCCGCCGTATCCCGGACAACCGCCAGTGCGTCTGGAAAGACGTGATGTACTGGTGGCCGTTCCCCGATGAGCAGGCGGATAAACTCACCGTATTCAAGAACAACGAAAGATGGCAGTAAAGATGAAACACAGACACTTCCTGACGGCAGCCTGCATCCTTGCAGCCATCCTCGCGGGCGGATTATCCGCTTTCGCGCAGATTCCGGATGCGGACAGCCTTTCCAGTGCCTCCAACCGGAAGAAGATAGGCCAGGAGGAACTTGAAAAGACGCATGGCTTCGACCTGCGCCAGAGACTCTTCGGGCAGTTCGCGGGCCTCGATATGATTGAAAGCAACGGACAGCCCCTGTACTCTACCACGAACCTTGCCTCGCCTTGGTTCGCCAGCGGTTCTACTTCATTCGTGAGCAAAGGCTTGAGCAACATATCCTGCTTCGTGGACGGCATTCCCACCCCGTTCCAGGAAATACTGCTGGATCCCAACCAGATAGAGAGCGTGGAATTCGTCACGGATGTGGCGGACAAAGGCGCACTGACGCCGTTTGCAAACGCCGGAGCCATCTATATCACCACCAAGAAGGGGGCGTACAACACCCCCATGCAGATCAGCGCTAGCATTGAGAGCGGATATAGTTTCGTAGACAATATGCCTGAGTGGGTGGATGGCGTCACATACGCCCGCCTCAATAACCTGTCCCGCGGTTCATCCGGCTACACGCCCCTCTACAGCGAAGAAGCCATCGAGGGCTATGCCAAGAACGATCCTTATAGCCTGACAGCTCCGAACGTGGATTACAAGTCCCTGCTGATTAAGGATGGAAAAGCCACCTCGCGCATCGGGTTCAATGCCTACGGAGGTTCGCACAACATGAAGTACAATATCTCCTTGAACGGTATCACCGACGACGAGATATACAAGGTAGGGCCCAGGTGCGATTATAACAAGATCAACCTCACCACCTCTGTGACGGCCAAGATCGGCAGTTATATAGAGGCGCGTGCTTCCTTCATCGGGATGGTGGGCAAGAGGTTCGGCAACCGCGCCGGTTTGTACGACTATCGCAACACCCCTGCCATCGCCTTCCCCGTGGCGCTTGGTAAGAGTCTCGGGCAGACGGACCTCGATAACGACAAGGAAGGGACGATGATTTATGCGGTGTCCCGCAACTTCACCTCCAATCCTTATGCAGTCGCGGTCGAATCCGGCTACAGCGACATCCTGTATCGCAGCGGCATGTTCAATGCGGATATCAATATCGATCTTGGATGGCTGCTCAAGGGCCTTAAGACAAAGGGAATGGTCAACTTCGGCTCGTTCTACTACCTGAACGGAACCAAGTCCAACGACTACATCGCCTACCTTTGGGACCAGAAGGATGGCATCGTGGACCTGTCTTCCCATATGGGTGCAAAGCAGTCGGGTAAATCCACGGCCTCCAATGCCTCCTACCAGACACTTAACTGGCAGCAGGACCTGATGTGGAACAAGGAGTTCGGAAAGAATAAGATAGATGCTACCGCACGCTATTACATTTCGAATTCTGCCCGTTCCGGCAACACCAACTACGACCGTCTCCAGTTGGGTAGTCTCCTTGTTGATTATTCATACGACGGACGCTTTGCCGCCAACCTCAATCTCCAGTACGCCGGGGCGACTCCGTTCGCACCTAAGGTCCGTTACTGCTTATTCCCCTCCGGAGGAGTCAGTTGGCTGGTATCGAAGGAACCCAGGCTCAGGCTCTGGGCCCAGGCCGGTATGATAGGCACCTCCGACATCTACATCAACAATTACTATTATCAGGCGGAGTATTCATTCTCGAACAACATAACCTTCGGCCCCGCGACAGCCTACCAGTGGTTCGGTTCCGACAAGCAGACCGCCAAGATTACGGAAATCGCGAGGCTCGCCAACCCCGAGTTGACCTGGCCCAAAATCACTGAATTCGACCTCGGAGGCGATGTTTCCCTCCCGGGTGGATTCGATGTCAGTCTGAAGGCCTATCTCATCAGGCGGACCGGCCTCCTGACCAATACGATGACGGAATATATCAACGCCTTCGGTATGAACGGCATCGAGTACTACGAGAACTACAATGCCAAGCGAACCATTGGAGCCGAACTCAGCGTGATATGGTCCCGCCGCTTCGGCGACTTGTTCGTCAAGACCGGCGGATGGGTCACTTCCTGGAGGACCGTCAATACCAAGGTCGCCAACGACTTCTATGCCTTTGACTGGCAGAAGGCTACGGGGCGCGACGAAAGCGCCATCACTGGCTATGTCTGGGAAGGCAAGTTCGAAAGCCAGGCCGATATAGACACCTATGCAAAACTCGACGAGAACGGCACCAAGGTCGGAGACCTGCGCTATAAGGACCTTGACGGCGACGGCATTATCAACAACAACGACATCAAGGTTATAGGCAACACCAACCCCTGGCTGCGTTACTGCTTCAGCATCGACCTGGAATACAAGAATTTCGGTTTCACGATGACAGGAAAAGGCCATGCCTTCTTCGACAGGGTGCTGAATAACGAGTACTTCTGGAGCGGATGGGGTGATAGCAACTACTCCAAGTTCGTCGCGGACAACATCGGCGGAGCCTATCCCCGCCTGAGTTATGAAAAGTCCTCGACCAACTTCGTTACATCCGCCTTCTGGATGCGCGACGGCGGCTGGTTCAAGATCAAGAGCGCCCAACTCTGGTATGACTGGCATCCCTCCTTCAAGTGGATAGAAACTGTCCGCTTCACCATTACGGGAGGCGGCAACCTGCTGACCATCACCGGGCTGGAATACGTGGATCCGGAGTCACCCTCTGCCGGCGTCACCGCCTATCCATTCTTCAAGACCATCCTGGGCGGAGTTAAATTAACCTTTTAAGAGACGACTGCTATGATGAAAAGATTCCTTAATATAATGGTTCTTGCAGCGGCAGCCTTTGCGGCCGTCTCCTGCGCAGGATTCCTCGACCCTCTGCCCAACGGCAGTTACAACGAAAACAACTATGACGACTACCCGGCCCTGATCCGCGGCTATGTGGAAAAGGCCTACGACCTGCTTCCGGGGCACTATATCGTCGCCGACCTGATTGGCGGGGACGGATTGTCCGACAATATGACCTGGCGTGCTCACACGTCGACCATGTATATGCTGGCGACGGGCTCGCCCCAGATGAATAGTTATAACTTTTCGTCGCTTTATAACCGCGACTACAAGGCCATCTACTACTGCAACCTCTTCCTCGATAACGACTTGGGCAAGACTACACGCTATATGCTTGACGCAGAGGCTAATGCCAAGTTGCAAAAGGCCCTGCAGGGAGATGCCTACGGCCTCCGTGCGTTCTACTATTGGGACCTGCTCAAGTTCTTCGGCGGGCGTTCCGTTTCCGGAGAGATGCTGGGCGTGCCGGTGTTCACAAAGCCCGTGGATCTTGCGACAGCCAACATGGCTGATGTGAAGAGGGAGACATATGCCGACTGCGTGAAGCAGATCATCGCGGACTGCGATTCCGCATACAAGTATCTGCCTCTCGCGAACCGCGACTTCCTCAAGGATCCCGAGATGATACCTGTGCTCGGGGCAGTGCGTTGGAGGAGGCTCGACGGCGCCAGCATCCTCGCACTCAAGGCGATGGTCCTGCTGAGTTGGGCTTCTCCCGCCTTCAACCCTGCGGAAGATCTGAGCCGCTGGGATGCTGCGGCCAAGGCGGCCAAGGCGGCCATCGACTTCAAGATGACCGTGGATAACGTTCCCGGCGGATTCGATCCTACCCAGTCCTTCCTCTGGCACGACCCCAACTCTCCCGAGGCATTTTTCATCTCCCAGATATCGCAGAACTCGACCTATGAGAATTCGTTCTATCCTAACGGATTCAATGGTTCCGGCGACTACGGTCCAACTCAGGAACTGGTAGATGCCTTCCCTATGGCCAATGGCTATCCCATCGACCATCCGCTGAGCAATTACAATGCTGCCAACCCTTATAGCAACCGCGATCCCCGCTTCTATGCCGATATCTTCTACAACGGCAGCCAGGTGGTCCGCAACACGAATACCTCCGACATTATGTACACCTTCGACACCACTGAAGGTGGCTATGATGCGCCTGGGCTGGTCAAGACATCACCCACCGGCTACTATATAAAGAAGTTCGTCTTCACCGGATGGAATAAGAACGACAATACCGTGCAGACCGCACAGAACTGCATCTTCTTTTTCCGTTGGACGCACATGCTTCTGGCCTTCGCCGAAGCCGCCAACCAGGTGGTGGGGCCTCTTGACGAGAGCACCTACGGGATGAGCGCGAAGCAGGCGATAGCATACATCCGCAACCGCCCTCTCGAGGATGGAAGCAAGGGTGTGGGTGCGCTTGGCGACCCTTATCTCGATGAATGTGCGCTTGCCGGATTCAGGCAGTTCGACAAGTTGGTGCATAACGAGTGGCGTATCGAGACCTGTTTCGAAGGGCACCGCTTCCACAACGTGAGGCGCTGGGCCCGCAGCGTGGATGAGATCAACGTCCCCATCCACCGCATAAAGATAGTGCGGAACGGAGCTTCCCTGACCTATACTCCGGAATTACTTGAACAGCGTATATACCCTTCTCTCTGGCTGCCTATTCCTTATATGGAGGTGCGCAAAGCCCCCGGAATCGAGCAGAATCAAGGTTGGGAAAATTGGAAATAGATATGAAGAAAACATTATACCTGGCAATTACCCTTTTGCTTGCCACAGCCTGTTACAAGGATTATGTGACCGATTATGGAACGAGCGCGGTGTTCGTCGCTTATCAGTATGACCTGCGTTCCTTCGTGCTCGGAGAGGATGCATCCTTCGAGTTCCAGGTGGCGCTCGGGGGTGTCATGCAGAATACCAAGGACAGAAAGGTTACTTTGAGCGTGGACAACAGTCTTCTGAGCGGAGCTGTGGCGGGGATGAAGAATAAGAATCTTTCCTCGGGTGACTATGTCGGCAACGCCATTACGGACGCCGGAATTACGGCATTCAAGCCACTCCCTGCCTCTTTCCACACCATCGAGGGAATGGATGACCTGGTAATCAAGAAGGGTGCCCACACGGCAGCCGTAAAGATCAGCGCAACCTCTGCCTTTGCTGCAGATCCCGATGCCTGCAAGCCGGCCTACGCTATCGCCTTCAAGATCGATGCTGCCGATGCTGATACGGTGCTGCAGAACAAAAACTACGCTGTGATCGCTGTTCGTTGCGAGAATCGTTTCTTCGGATTCTGGAGCCGCAGCGGCGTCACGCGGACATACGACTGGACCGGTGCCAAGACCGGTGAAAGCCACGAAGCCGCCAGCCTCGTGGATTCGCGTCAGTACGAGTTCACTACCGTGAGTGCGAACAAAGTCAATTGCAATAAGGTGGGTGGATTCTCCGGGCAGATGACCCTTTCCTTCGACGGCAACAACATTACCGTCAACTCCACCGACGGGAAAGTGACAGGATCCGGCACGTTCAACGGGGAGACTCTCCTCCAGAACAGGCAGATTTACCTTCGCTACCGCGTGAATAAGGATGACGGCGGCTACGACGATGTGCGCGACACTCTAAGCTTCCGCAACCGCATACGCGACGGCGTCAACGAATGGCAGGACGAGAATCCTGAGCACTACGGTAAGGGTTCCAACGTCACTTCATAGAATCCGCCTTCGGCATTGGCGGGATTGCCGCGGCCATTAAAGCAAATCAGGCCAGCCACTATCATATAAACGGAAAGAAATCTCTTCATATCCGCAAAACTATACACTTTTATGCAGTTATCAAAACATAAACCCCGACCGGGTGCAGGTAACGTCCCGGTTTTTGGGACGTTACCCGCAAAAAAGGCCAAAAATGCGGGTAACCAGCATTATTTTGGGACGTTACCCGCACTTCAGAATTGTCATAGGCTAACCCATCACGAACAGTAGTCCCTGTGAGATTCGAACTCACGACTTACGGTTTAGAAGACCGTTACTCTATCCAACTGAGTTAAGGGACCAAAAAAAGTGCGCAAATATACTAATTTTTTCTGGATGCGCTGCCGACCTTGGGGGTGTTGCCGTTCTTCAGAATGACGATCCTGAAGATGTATGACCACACGCCCAGAACGATAACCAGAACTGCGTGAAGTTCGTGGCAGAGCGTTGCGAACAGCAGGCTGATTTCTTCGGTTGTGCCGTAAAGCCCCATCAGCGAAACCTTCAACAGATAATGATATGCTCCGATGCCTCCCGGAACCGGCACCAGCGAGGCGATATTGCCAAGCGACGCCACAAACAATCCGTCCGAAAGCAGAGCTCCGGACAGTTGAGGGATAGCCTTGAGCACGAAGAAGCTCATCAGCATATACATTATCCAAATCAGCACCGAATACACAAGGAACAGGAACTTGTTCTTCACGTACTTGAAGGTCTTGAACCCTGTGAGGAAGCCCTCCAGGATGCCGTTCAGCATGCCAAAGAACTTGCTGCGGTCCTTCAGTTTGCGGATCAGCACCAGCGCCACCACTATCAGCAGAACAATGATGGCCAGGCCCCAGAGTATAATTGCATGGGACTGCAGCGGATGCCAGATATTATCTACAAAGAACCCGCCGAAACGCCCCCAGGCAAACACTAGCGAGCAGACGAACATCAGCAGGATGGCGAGGATATCCCATGCACGCTCCATCATCACGGTGCCGAACACCGTCTGATAAGGCAGCTTTGCGGTGGTGAGGAGGCCGGTGCGGACCAGATCCCCGGAGCCGGGCAGTGCGATGCTGGCCATGCCACCGATGTTGTTCGCATCCCACACCTTGCCGTAGTGGATGTCATTGTCCAGAGGATGGATGAGTTGAGTCCAGCGAAGTGCACGGAACACCAGCGCCAGATAACCTACTACCAGATAGAGGATGATCCAACTCCAGCGGGTGGCCTTTAGACCGACGAAGAACTCGTGCCAGTCGATGCCCCGGAATGCCAGCCAAACCAGTAACCCCGCCAGCCCGAAGGATAGCAAATACTTGAGGATATTGACCAGCTTTTTTCTCACAACACACAAAGTTAGTGATTATCCCGATATTTTTAGTTATTTTTGTTAACCAATAAGACCATTATGAAGTCGATTTTAGGAATAGGCAATGCCCTCACCGATATTCTGGCAATTTTGCCGGACGATACCCTGCTGAAGAAGTATCATCTCCCCCTCGGGAGCATGCAGCATGTAGATATGGAGACTGGGGACCGTATCTGGTCTGCCCTCAAGGAGGTAGGCGTGAAGTATGTCCCTGGAGGATCCGCCGCCAATACCATCACCTGCACCTCCATCTTCGGCATGCCCTCCGGGTATATCGGCAAGATCGGGGACGATGAACTCGGCCAACTCTTCAAGAGCACGATGGAGCAGTTCGGCGTGAAGACGACCATGCTCCATAGCGAGAAGTCCTCCGGCCGCTGCATGGTATTCATCACCGGAGCAAATGCCGAGCGCACCTTCGCTGACTATATGGGCGCCGCTCTGGAGATGGGCCCGGAAGACCTCAAACCCGAGTTCTTCGAAGGCTACGACTATTTCCATATCGAAGGGTATCTGGTTCAGAATCAGGACCTTATCGCCAAAGCAGTGCAGATGGCAAAAGCCGCTGGCTGCATCATCTCCATAGATATGGCATCCTACAATGTGGTGGAGAGCAACAACGCCTTCCTCCATAACTTGGTAGATAAATACGTGGACATCGTCTTCGCCAATGAATCCGAGAGCCGCGCCTTCACCAAGAAGGAAGGTTCGCAGGACGGCCTCCGCGAGCTCGCGAAGCACTGCGACATCGCCGTCGTGAAGGAGGGGAAGAATGGCAGTTGGGTCAAGAGTGGTGAGGAGGAGCATTACATCCCCGCGTGGCCCGCGGTTCCCGTGGATGGCACCGGAGCGGGAGATACCTACGCCGCAGGCTTCCTCTACGCTCATTCGCTGGGCCTGCCCCTGAAGACTTGCGGGGAGATAGGATCCATCATTGCCGCGAAAGTGGTGGAAGTGGTAGGCACCAAGATCGACGTGCCCCGCTGGAGGGACGCCAAGCTGGAAATCAAGGACCTGATCGCCAAAGTAAATGGCTAATGCGCTGATAAATATCGCCTTACGCTGGTTAGGGAGCAAGGTCCCGACTTCGCTGATGCGCCTGAAAGATATCTCTCAGGTGACGGTGCTCGTGGATGCTGACGCCCCTGATGCCGCGGAGGCGATGGATAAGGTCAAGACCTGGTTCGCCCTGAAGGGGATACAACTGATCGTTGTACCCGTCTTCGCTAAAAAAAGGATCAAGGCCTATCGCAATACTCAGGTGCTGATGTCGCTGATTCCCGGATGCGACTGGCGCCTGGAGTATATAGTGTGCCGCAGCCGCGCCTGCTTCAAAATCGGCCGCACACAACTCCCCGGCGAACCCTTCGACCTTGTGGTCTCAGATCCCGCCGGCACCTCCTATCCCCAGACGGAAGTCTTCGCCCGCATGACGGAGTTGATGGAGGGGTTGAAGTAATTACAAGCGCCTGCCCTGCGTCTCCGAACGGTAGGCTAGAGGGGTCTGGCCGGTAAGGCGGTGGAAGACCGTGAAGAAATAGTCGGTGTTCTCGAAGCCTAAGTTGTAGGCAATTTCCTTGATTTCCGCAGAACTGTTGGTCAGGAGTTCCTTGGCCTGATTGATCTTGACGTGCAGGATATATTTTGCCGGAGAGAAGCCGGTGTATTCCTTGAACGTGCGCCTGAAAGATGAATAACTGACGCAGAGTTCATCCGCCAGCTTCTTGGGATCGATAGAAAACAGCTGCTCGCTGATGAGGAGCTTGGCACGGGCGATCATCTTGTCGGCATTGCTTTCGAGGAAGGATTCGTTGCGGTCGTAATAATACGCCATCCCCAGCAGCGAACTCACGGTGCCGGACAAGGCCTGCTGGAAGCCGGACTGCTGATTCTCCGCAATCTCGATAGCGCGCGCATACATCTCCGCGAGCTCATCATGGAAAGAAACGTCCAGCAGCGGCCGGGTGCGGCTGAAAAAGCCTTTCTTCACCAGATTCTCCATCACCGGCCCGTTGAAACCGATCCAATACTCCGTCCATCCGATATCCTCCAGAGGCTTGTAGTTATGCCATTCTCCGGGGAAGAGCAGAATCATGTTGCCTGCGGCCACGGGGATTTTTTTATCCCTGCCGAGAGTATCGCAGGAGAAGGTGCCGCGCCCGTCGGTGATGTAGAGGAGTTGATACTCGCTGAGGATGCGCCCCTTGCCGGTGGAGAAAAGGTATCTGGTAGGATGGTTGGAGGGGGGATAAGCCGCTCCGGGAGCGATTTCCTGACGTCCGACAGAGTTGACGGCAAGCCCCCATTCGAGGTCGACCGGGGTAACTGCGAGGTATTTCAGATGAATTGAGGTCATTTTTCAAAGTTTTGTTGTCGCACCACAAAGTTAAAAAACTTTTATTATAAATACCTTTGAAAACACTATTAAAACCAATATGACCACAGAACACAAATTCCTTGCTTTTGATCTCGGCGCCACGAGCGGGCGCGCCATTGTCGGAGGCTTCTCCGGCGGGCGTTTCGCGATGGAGGAAATCTACCGTTTCCCCAACGGCGTGCAAGAGATCGACGGACGTTTCCACTGGAATACCGACGAGCTTTTCGGCCATCTCAAGGCCGGCTTGAAGAAGGCCGCAGAGCTTGGCTATGAAATCGAATCCATAGGCATAGATACCTGGGGCGTGGACTTCGGCTGCATCGGAGCCGACGGCAAACTCCTCGCATGGCCCCGTGCCTATCGCGATCCCTACACCGATGGCATTCCGGAGGAGGTCTTCGGCATCATCCCCCGCGAAGAACTCTATGGGGTGACGGGCATCCAGATCATGAACTTCAACACCATCTTCCAGCTCTACGCGCAGAAGAAGGCGGGCTACGGCCCTATGCTCAAGGCAGATAAGATCCTCTTCATGCCGGATCTGCTGTCTTATCTCCTGACCGGGAACATGGTGTGCGAATATACCGACGCTTCCACCTCCGGCATGATGAACCAGAACACGCGCCAGTTCGAAAAGCCTTTCCTGGAGCGCCTGGGCATCAATACCAAGATCCTCCCGGACATCGTTCAGCCGGGGACAAAAGTTGGAGTTTTGAAGGCGGAAATCGCCCGCGAGGCCGGCCTGCCGCAGATTCCTGTGATTGCGGTCGCAGGGCACGACACCGCATCCGCAATCGCCGCGGTGCCTGCCGCCAATCCTCACTTTGCCTACCTCAGCAGCGGCACCTGGAGCCTGATGGGTATAGAATCCCCCAAGCCTCTCATCTCGGATGAGACTTGCCGCCTGAACTTTACCAACGAAGGAGGAATAGAGGGCACCACCCGCTTCCTCAAGAACATCACCGGCATGTGGCTGCTCGAGCAGAGCCGTAAGATATGGGCCTCCGAGGGTAGGAACTACAACTACGCCGAGATCGAGAAGATGGCGAACGCCGCCGCCGGCTACACCGGCATCATCGACCCCGACGATCCCAGCCTCGCTAACCCCGGCAATATGCCCAAGGCCATCAGCAAACTCCTGTGGGAGTCAAATCAGCCCATCCCCGTAAACGACGCCGAGATGATTCGCTGCATCTACTGCAGCCTCGCCGCCAAGTACCACGAAGTGCTGGAGATCCTGCGCGCACAGGCATCCTTCACCATCGACACTCTGCACGTGATCGGCGGAGGATCGGCCAACGATACCATGAGCCGTCTGACCGCCCAGGCCACCGGAGTGAAGGTCGTGGCAGGGCCTACCGAGGCCACCGCAATCGGCAACCTGATGATGCAGGCCAAGGCCGCGGGTATAGTGAAAGACCGTTGGGAGATGCGCGAGATTATTTCCAGAGAATTCAAAGTTAAAACATTCGAGATATGAAAGAAGCAAACATTCTGAGCGCCTACGCACAAGCTAAAGAGCGCTATGCTGCTATCGGTGTGGATACCGACAAGGCTATCGCCGAACTTGAGAAGCAGCAGATTTCCCTCCATTGCTGGCAGACCGACGATGTGGGTGGATTTGAAAGCAACGATGCCCTCTCCGGAGGCATTCAGGCCACCGGTAACTATCCCGGCCGCGCCCGCAACATCGACGAAGTCCGTGCGGACCTCGAATTCGTGAAGACCCTGCTCGCCGGCAACCACCGCGTGAACCTCCACGAGATTTACGGAGATTTCGGCGGCAAGTTCGTAGACCGCGACCAGGTTGGTGTGGAGCACTTCCAGAGCTGGATTGAATGGGCCAAGGCCAACAATTTCAAGCTGGACTTCAACTCCACGTCCTTCTCTCACCCCAAGAGCGGAGATCTCTCCCTCGCCAACCCCGACAAGGCTATCCGTGATTTCTGGATCGAGCATACCATCCGCTGCCGCAAGATTGCGGATGCGATGGGTAAGGCCCAGAACGACCCTTGCATCATGAACATATGGGTGCATGACGGGCAGAAGGATTACACCGTCAACCGCAAGAAGTACCGCGAGATCCTCGCCGAATCCCTCGACACCATCCTCAAGGAGGATATGCCCGGCATGAAGAGCTGCGTCGAGGCGAAGCTCTTCGGCATCGGCCTCGAGAGCTACACCGTCGGTTCCATGGACTTCTACGAGGGCTACTGCGCAACCCGCAAGGTTATCTACACCCTCGATACCGGCCACTACGAGCCCACCGAAAATGTAGCGGACAAGGTCAGCTCGCTGCTGCTCTATGTTCCTGAACTGATGCTGCACGTCAGCCGTCCCGTCCGCTGGGATTCCGACCATGTGACCATCATGAACGACATGACCCTCGAATTTTTCAAGGAGCTGGTCCGTTCCGAGGCCCTGCACCGCGCACACGTCGGGTTGGACTACTTCGATGCATCTATCAACCGCATCGGTGCCTACATCATCGGCTCCCGTGCCACGCAGAAGTGCATCCTGAGCGCCCTGCTCGAGCCTCTTGCAAAGCTCCGCGAATACGAGGCAGAAGGCAAGGGCTTCCAGAAGCTCGCCCTCCTCGAGGAGGCCAAGACCCTGCCTTTCGGCGCAGTGTTCGATTACTTCAACTTCAAGAACGGAGTTCCCGTCGGCGAGGAATTCATTCCCGCCATCGAGAAATACGAAAAGGAAGTCACCTCCAAGCGCTAATCCAAGCGCTAAACAAAAAGAAGGCTGCCAGACGGCAGCCTTCCTTTTTTATATAGGAAGAAGAATTACTTCACAACTTCCCAAGCATACTCATAGATTTCGGGATCGTCGGTGCCATAGACCTTGTTGACCTTGGTCACGAAGCCATCGGCGTCCTTCTCGTAGGTGTGCACGGCAGCCTTATCAGAACCTTCCCAAGCGGCCTGGTCGAGCAGGTGCTTCGAAGGTTTGCCGCAGAAGCCGAGTTCGAAAATCCAACGGGAAACATCAGCCTTGTCGCATGCGTCTGCGAAGATGCCACCCACGTTCTCGTCGGCGAGGAAGGTCTGTATCTTCCATTCTTCGCTTCCGTCATCCTTGAAACGGGACCACTTCACGAGGTCGCCACCCTGCCAGGTGCAGTTTGCCTTGACAGCGTCCCTGTCAACCCTCTTGATCTGGGTCAGATAACCGTCCTTGTCGTAGGTGAATCCCCAAGTGTCACCCCACTCGTTTGCATAGCTCTCGAGATAGCCGTTTGCACCGAGAGTGAAAACATTGTCACCCTTCTCTTCGCCTTCCTTCACATACTTGGCGGTACCAACGTTGCCAGCCCAAGTGAAAGACCAGGTGCGCTCATACTCATAAGCTGCGCCGGCTTCCTGCTTGTTGCGCTTGACGTCCTGGATCTTGCCATCAGCGTTGTAAGTGAAATAGTAAACATCCCACTTGTCACCGCACTGGGTCAGACGCTTGACGACCTTTGCTTCTTCTTTCTGCTCCTTCTTGCAGCCGGTGAATGCAACTGCTGCAACTACGAGGAGTGCGAATGCATAAAATACTTTTCTCATGTTGTTTGTTGATTAAAAGGTTAATGAATTAGATATTGTGAAAATTGGTTTTTATATATGCAAAACCGGTGAGCATGTCAGCGCGGGCATCGTCCAGACGGTTGCGGCATCTGTACTGGAACTCCGCACCGTTCTTCTTGCATGATTTGTAGAGGGCGTTGGCAGAAGCATACTCTTCGCCATCGTCGCACTGACCTATATAATAGAATATATCCTTGTTTGCCTCTATTGTGGCCCCCAGATAAGCATTGTCGAAATACACTGCGGGGAAGAGTTCCACGCACTTCATCACCGAAGCGCCGGCCTTGCCCGTGGCGATTGCCTGACGGGAAGTTGTAGGATAGAGGTCCTTGAAATACGATACCCATTCGGATGCGCTCTTCTTGTCGGTATCGCAGGGGAGGATGACGACTTTTTTCGCGCTCATCCCGTTCTGGAGAAGAGCGATAATCTCTTTCACGCGCGTGGCATCGAGCCCCTGGTAGAAGAAGAACAGAGCGGTGCCGTCCTTGCGGCCGCCGTCGATGTAGGCTTTTGAAGAGAAAACTCCCTCGGAATCAAACGTGACTCCGTCGGGAACATAGAATTCCTTCAAAGTCTTCTGCCAGTTGGTTTCTCCCGCCATCTTGGAAGAGAACCACGGCAGCACTTCCTCCAGTGCGCCCCTCCAATAGGTGGTGGTGTGGGCGCCGTCCCACACGCGGTATTCGTGCGCATATCCGTTGTCGCGCATCATCACGTGCAGGTCGTCGTTGGCGATGAGCAGTTGCTGCTCGTCGTCGCCGCAGGTGAGGAACCAGCTCACGGAAGAGTACTTATCCTTATTCTCTGCGGTAAACTGATGCAGCGGGCAATGCTGCTTGTAATAATCGGTAAGGCGTCCTTCGCCGGTCTGCCCGGATCCGCCGAATACTTTTGCCCACTGATTCTCCCATCCGTTCTGGGACTCGGCCATATACTGCTCGTCGGTGCGGAAAGACATGCTCAGAGGCGCACTCATCGACACCAGCTCCGGATGCTTCATGGCGAATGCCATCGCTCCGAAACCACCCATGGAATAACCCATCACGGCCCTGTGCTCGCGGTCTGCGATTGTGCGGTAGGTCTTATCTATCATGGGGATGAATTCCTGCGCCAGCATGGACATATAGGGGAAGGTGCCGTCGTAGCGGTCGCACCAGTAGGAGGTGTATCCCATCGGGAAAACGTAGATCATGGGCTCCAACCCGTTCTCTTCGAGCGACGTGATCTTGGCTTGGCCTTTCATGTAGGTGCCGTTCCAGGAGCTGTTGGTATCTCCATACCCGTGGAATGCGTAGACTACTGGATAGCGTTTGTCGGTATTCTTGTCATAATCCTTGGGGAGGAGGATATCATACTTGATTACGATTCCCAGCAGTTTACTCGAGAAAGTAAGGTCCGCACTGTAGCGCTCGAAGGGCACCGGCTCCACGGGAGGCAGCTCGTGCTCCTTGTTTCCGTTGCAGGCGCAAGTGGTCAGCAGCGCTGCAAGAATGAGAAATGAAAGCTTAGATTTCATCATAAATCACCATTTCCTGTGCGTTAATCTCATAATCTTTGTGAGGGTTCAGCAGCTTGAATTCAAGCTTATGATGACCGCTCGCAAAGCAATACTTCGAGAAAATCTCGTATTTGCGCGTGATGTAGTCGTAAGGCATCACGAACTCTTCCACCAGTTCCCCGTCCAGATATGCCTGGATGCGGGCCCTGTAATCGGAATCGTCGTGCCCGGTCTTCACCACGCTGCCTTCCACTACTATCGAGTTGCCGTCGAACTCCAAAGTGAGTGCATCGGAGAATCTCTTCTTCAGCACCACTTTGCCGACGGGAACTATCCCCTCGAAGGACTGCTCATACCGCACTGCCACAGGCTCTTCGATTGTAAAGATGAAATCTTTACCCTCTATGTTGCATCCGGCAGTCTCTTTCATCAGGCGGAGGTTCTCTTCGCAGGCGGTATTGAGGCTGAGGGTTGTATAGGGGAAGGGGAGATCTGCGATGGCATCTGCGCCCTTGCGGTATTTCTCGGGGATGGCGTTGTAGCCCTGCATGACGCCGAGTATGCCTGCGGCGGATGCGGGGTTGCAGTCGGAGTCCTGGCCGCAGCGGGTGGAGATCTCCATCGTCTTCTCGAAGTTCCCCTCTCCATAGAGCAGGCCGATCACTACGTATGCGGCGTTGATGACTGCGTCGATGTTGAAGCCGTTCCAGACGCCTTCCGGGCATCCGACGTCGAAACTGTGGCGCTTGTCCACCTCGAACCAGCAGGCTTTCCAATCCGTCGGGTACTGAGCGTGGAACTTGATCACGTCCTCGATTGCATCGCGGAATTTGGTGCCCTTGGGGATGGTTTTCAGCGCTTCGCTGACTATGGTGGGGATGTCGTCGCAGACGTATGCCAGCGAGTACAGGGCGCTCACGTAAACGCCACCATACCAGCCGTCGCCGTAGTTCATGATATGGCCGATGCGGTCTGCGATGGCGGCGGCGTCATTCGGACGGCCTGGGGTGAGCATGCCGATGAAGTCGGCCTCAATCTGGAAGTCGATGTCATCTGCATGGGGATTGTATTTCCAGTGGCCGGATTCGGGGGCTCCGCGACCGTTGAGGATGTTGTAGCGTGCGGCCTGATTGGCGTGCCATAGCTTGTAGGGCGCGTTTGCGAAACGGTCCGCGAACTCCGAGGCGGGGGCATCGATTCCCAGTTCCGCCATCACCTCCAGGAAGGTCAGGTCCATATACACGTCGTCGTACAAGCCTGGATCTTCCACGAAGGTCTCTTCGATGTAGCTGTCGCTCCAGAAGATGGGTTCGGCGTCCTGGATGAGCCCGCCCTTGAACTTGAATTCGGTGGGGCCGCCGTAGGTGCAGCCGATGGTCTGTGCGAACCATCCGCCGCGGATGCGGTCCATCATCTCATCCTCGCTCATGCGCACGGTCTGCCCGTATTTGATTGCGGGATTCGAGCAGGCGGCCAGCAGCAGGACGGCGCCAATGATATATTTCAGTTTCTTCATATCAATTATGATAATATGTGTCCGGAGCGGGCTTCTCCGAATAATACTGTATTGCGTTGATTCTCAGCAGGTACTGGGAAGGATCCGGGTTGCGCCAGACCATCTTCACGGTGTGCCTGCCCTCCGGAAGGAGGTACTTCCACGCCGGCTCGAGCTTGCGGGAGGTGCCCTTCATCGGGAGGATGGATACCTGGTCGAGCTCGCCGTCTATCCAGACCTCGATCTCGGCCACATACGGGTCGGCTTCCTCCGCCAGGGCGAAGACTTCCGAGCCCACGTGCTTCTTGGAGACGCGGTCGGCGTAACCCTTGCTGATGCCGCGCAGGCACACCAGGTTGCCCCAGATGCAGAATCCATTGCCGCTAAAGTCGAACTCGTATTCATCTTCCATCCAGGCGTCCTTCTGGTCGCGGAAGATGGGATAGGTATTGGTGAAGTTCTGCTCGAGAGGCAGCACTTCCGTCTTCATCACAGGGAAGGTGATCTCGCTGTCACTGACATTGCCGCCGTTCTTCGCGATCAGCTGCAGGGCCTGCCGGTAGGAATAGTCGGAACCCTTCGCCAGGGAGACATCCGTTCCCTCGAAATCGAGGTCCCAGATCTCCTCCAGGGGCTCCCTCCAGAACGCGGGGATGCCGCTCTTTCCGAGCATCACTCCCAGCACGCCGCCCACGGTGGCCGGATTGCAGTCAGAATCCTGTCCGCAGCGGGTGGAAATCTCCATCGACTTGCCAAAATCGCCCTCTCCGTAGAGCAGGCCCATCGCCACATAGGCTGAGTTGATCTTGGCGTCGATATCGAAGCTCAGGAATACTCCCTTGGGGCAGCCGGTGTCAGATCCCCACTTCTTGAGGATCTCGAACCAGGTCTGCTTCCAGTCGCGCGGATACTTCTTGTGGAGCTTGCGCACGTCGTCGATGCACTGGTAGAAGGTGCTTTCTGCGGGGATGCCTTCCAGCGCCATGTCCACTACCTTGGCGGGATCGTTCTCGATGAATGCGGCGGAATAGAGGCCGGATACGAACGCTCCGCCGTAGAATCCGTCGCCGCTGTTCATTATGTGACCTACCCTGTCGGCGATTTCAAGCGCCTGCGGCACCATTCCGGGGGCCATCAGGCCGATGAAGTCAGCCTCGATCTGGAAGTCCAGGTCGTCGGCGTGGGGATTGTTCAGCCAGTTGCCGGATTCCGGGGGCATGATGCCCTGACGCACGTTGTAGCGGCCCGCCTGGTTGGCATGTGCCAGATGGTAGGGAGCGTATGCGAAACGCTTCGCCAGTTCCTCGGAGCTGCAGTCCAGACCGAGCTGCTCGAACGCCTCGGCGAAGGTCAGATCGTTATAGACATCGTCGAAGAGCCCGGGCTTGCGGATCCACCAATGCTTCACGTATCCTTCTCCCCAGGAAATGGGTTGATTGTCGGGGATGAGAGTGCCCTGGTGCTTGAATTCCGTGGGCGCGCCGTAAACGACGCCAATGGTCTGCCCGGCCCATCCTCCCATGATCTTGTCCAGGAGGGTGTCGGTGCTCATGGTAACACCTTCGTCCTTGGGGGCGCAGGAGGCGAGCAGCAGCAGGAACGGCAGTATCTTACTCAGCTTCATATACTTCGAGTTCGGTTATGGAGATGAAGGCGGAGACGGCCTTGGTGTACTTATGCCAGTGGATGAGCACTGCATCGTCGCCGATTACGCGCACTGCGGTGGTCGTGACCTTGGGGAAGGTGAACACGAACTCACCGTTGTGGGGCTGGAAGAAGACTTCGTCGCAGTAGGGCCAGTCAGGGGTGACCTTGGCCTCGATGGGCTGCCATTCTCCGTTTTCATCCAGATACTCGGGGTGCAGATTGCTGTACCATCCGCCGAATTCTTCGAGCGGTCCGTAGTGGAAGGAAATCATATCAGTGGTGACAGGCTCGTTCCAGCGGTAGCCGAAGTAATCCTGCTTGGGAGCGTTGGATTTCTCTCCGAGGGAGTAGAACGCTGCTCCGGGGCCACCCACGATGCCATCGTTGATAACATCCACGGTGTAGGCACGATAGCTGACAGGGATCGTCAGCCAGCAGGAATCCAGCGTGGCGCGGTCGGTCTCTTTGGTGAGGGCCAGAATCTCGGCGGCATCCTTCGCCAGATTGCGTCCTTTCTTCTCGGGGAGAGTGAAGGTGGCGGCAGGGGATACGGGCGCCTTGAAGCGGGCCTTGGTATTGATGGTATAGATCTTCTCTCCGTTCTCCTCACGCACGGAACCGCCGCGGGCGAGGATGATCTTCTCTGCCAGCACCACGGTGCGCTCTATGATGTCCTCGATGGAGGCATCCGGCATATCGTAGCGGGTGACGTTGATATAACGGTCATTGAAGGGTTTTGTCCAGTGGGGGAAATCTGCCGGCATGGCACGGTCCAGCGGCACGCCGCCGAGGCCGTTGATCACGCCCAGCAGTCCGCAGATGGTCGCGGTCTGGTTGTCGCAGTCGAATCCGAGAGCGCAGCCGATGAGCAGAGTCTGCTCGATGTCGCCGCCACCGTAGAGGAGGGCGAGGATGCCCATGGCGCCGTTGAGGTCGGCGTTCCAGATGCTCTTGGTGATGTCAGGCTCGTTCACGTAGAGCTCCTCTGCGATCACCTTGCGGGAGGCCTTCCAATCGTCCGGATTCTTCTTCCAGAGGTCCAGGCATTCGTCGATGATTTTGCGGAAGCGGTCACCCTTCGGCAGATAAGCCTTAGCGTGCTTTACCAGCGTGGGGATATCCTTCTCGAAGAAGGCCTCGGAATACATCGCCCCGTAAACCACGGTGGGAGAAACGGCCCAGTCGTCGGAGGTGATGCGGGCTGCCCAGTCCGAGATGCCGGCAGCGTACGCAGGCATGCCCGGAGCGGTGTAAGCCCAGATCTCGTTGATCAGCTGAGGGTCGATCTGGAACCAGTGGGGGTTGTATTCCTTCTTGCCGGTATAGGGCGGAGTGAAGCCGTAGTGCATCAGGCCCAGGGCGGCGCGGTTTGCGAGCCACACGCGGTCCCGGATGTGATACATCCAGCCTTCTTTCACCTGCTCGTAGTTGATGTCGATGCCGTTCTTCTCCATCATCAGTAGATAGAGATACTCGACATCGGTGTCATCGTCGGAGAAGGCTCCGTCTACGGCTGTCATCTTGCGGATGGCTTTGTTGAACACGAAGGGGCCTTCGCCGGGCTCATCCACGAACTTGTTCTCGTATTCGAGACCGTAGATATTGCCCACCATCTGCCCGAGCCATGCGCCGGCAATTTTGTCCTTGAGTTCTGTGCGGGTGATTTCCTTGGGCTGGCTGCAGGATGCGGCGAGCAGGAGAACCGCTATTATGTAAAGGATTCTTTTCATTACTTGGTAAGGTTGGGGTTAGCTGCAAGTGCACTCTTGGGGATAGAGAGGTTGTAGTCTTTCTCTTCCTTCACGTCCTTGTTCCACCACTTGGCCAGGTACTTGCCGAAGCGTATCATATCCTGGCGGTGCCAGCCTTCGACGGCCAGCTCGCTGGAACGCTCCCTGTAGAGGTTGTCGAGGGTGAGGGTTGCGGCAGTGAAAGGAGCGAGTCCGGCGCGGGTGCGTATCTTCGCGAGATCCGCATTGTTCACAACTTCGGCGCCCTTATTCTGGCGCACCATCGCCTCGGCGTACATCAGCACCACATCGGCGTAGCGCATGAGGTAGAATTCGTTCTCCATACCCACCTGGCCGCCGGTGAGGGTGCCATCGCTCTGATACTCCCACTTGCCTATGCGGGCGCCCTGGAGGTCGGTGCGGTGTGTGGTATATGCCTCTTCGGGCATGTCCGGATCGATCACGTAAGGCACGGTAATGGTTTTGGACTCGTCCGCGGGATCCGGGACGTCGATGGTGAGATCGTTGCCGGCGAGGTCTTTCATCTGTCCGAACATCCAGGTCCAGGCCTTACGCTTGTCGCCGGTCTCGTAGCTCGCCATGAAATCCGGCTGGGCCACTATGCCGTCCCATGCGTTCGCGGGGATTCCCAGAGGCGCGCAGAGAGCCACGGGAAGGGTGGACATGTGGATCAGGAAAGCGTAGTGGTCGGATACGGTGTAGATGGTGCTGTAGGGGATGGCCAGGATGCCTTCCTCGCAGAACTCGTTCTTCACCTTGAACATATCCTTGTAGTTGTCCACTATCTTGTACCAGCTTCCGCCGTTGTTGTTGGTCATGATGTCCTTGCAGGCTGTCGCGGCCTCGGCCCATTTAGGCGTGCCGATCAGGAACTCTGCGTTGAGGTAGAGTTTCGCGAGGATGAAGTTGGCGACACCTCTGGTCACACGGCCATAGTATTCGGTCGTGGGCTCCACGGCGAGGTTGTCGATATTCTCCTTTATCTCGGTCTCTACGAAGTCGAAGATGAAGGCGCGGTCCTTCTTCTCGGGATATCCTTCCATCTTCTTGGTGACCGCGAAGGGAATGTTCTTCCAGTAGTAGATGGCCATGAAGTAGTAGTAGGCCCTGAGCACTCTCACTTCGGACTCTACCCTCTTCTTTCCGTCGAACTCCTTCTTAACTTCCGAGAAGGTGTCCAGCACGTCGTTGCAGGCGGTGATGCCGTTGAAGCAATACTCCCAGGCGCATTCGAGCAGACGGTTGCTGTTTGGAATCTCGTGGAACTGCACTTCACGGTAGCGTCCGCCGTCATCCCAACCGCCGTTGGGGTTGATGGGGGTGCAGGCCTCGTCGGTAATCAGCATGTCGAATGTCCAGTAACTCTTCTCGGTGCCCCAGTGCTGCAGAGATGTGTATGCACGGGCCGAATACTTGGCGAACTGCTCTTCGGAAGTGAAGAAGCTCTCCTTGGCAATCTTGGAATAGATTTCCTCGTCCAGATTGGTGCAGGCTGCCGCGGCGGCCAGGCACATTACCATATAAAGTATCTTTTTCATATACCGTGCAGATTAGAAGGTTAACGAAGCGCCAAGGGTGAAGGTGCTGGTGCGAGGATAATAGCTCATGCTTTCCTTACCGGGGGTGAGGCCGCTGAGGCTGACTTCAGGATCGACGCCCTTGTAGCCGGTGATGCAGAGCAGGTTCTGTCCGGAGACAAACACCTTTGCTGCGTGCACGAACTTGTTCTTGAGAGGCAGATCGTAGGTGATCGAGACATTGTCCAGCTTGAGGTAGCTGGCATCCTCGATGTACTTGGAAGAATAGCGGATGGGGCCGGTGAACGAAGTGTCGTCCAGCCAGGAACTCATAATATTCTTCAGACCTATACTGCCCAGGTTCTCGTACTGGGCACGGTAGCCGTTGAATACCAGGCCTCCGATAGATCCACGCAGGGTGGAGCTGAATGTCCAGTTCTTGAACTTGATGGTGTTGCTCCATCCGAGGGTGACATCCGGATAGGCGGAACCGATCCTCTGCCACTTGGCTTCCTGGGTCTTGCCCTGGAACTCGTCGATGAAGTGATCGTTGCCGTCGGCTCCGACTCCGGTCCATACCGGAGCGAAGAACGAACCGAGGCTCTCGCCTTCGGTCAGGCGCTGCAGATATGCACCCACGGGGGTCGCTACCCAGCCGATGTTGTAGTCGGCGTTCTTGAATTCGTCGTTGGTGAATGCGATGAGCTTGTTCTCGTTGTGTGCCGCCACCAGGCTGGTGTTCCACATGAAGTCCTTGGTCTTCACGGGAATCGCGTAGATGGAAAGCTCAATACCGGTATTGCTGATCGAGCCTACGTTGGTGAACAGTGTGTCGTAGTCGTACGGAGGCACAGGCACCTTGTAGTCGTAGAGCAGGTCGGTGGTGAGGCGGTAGTAGTAGTCGAGAGTTCCGCCCAGGCGGCCGTCGAACACAGAGAAGTCGATACCGACGTTGAATTCGCTCTTACGCTCCCATGCGAGGTCGGGGTTGGAGTTGGATGCCGGGGCATAAGACTTGACCCATTTTCCGTCGTAGAAGAAGTTGGTGCCGGAACTCATGAGCATCAGCGACTTGTAGTTGCCGAAGTCCTGGTTTCCGGTGACGCCGTAACCCGCGCGGAGCTTGAGTTCGCTGAGCCACTTGATGTTCTGCATCCAAGGTTCCTTACTGATGCGCCATCCGGTGCTGATTGCAGGGAACCATCCCCACTTATGATCTGCACCGAAGCGGCTGGAACCGTCGCGACGGAGGGAAACGGAGGCAAGATACTTCTCATTCCAGTTGTAGATCACACGGCCGAAGAAGGCGATGTAGCGGCTGGAAGAGCGGTTGGTGTACATATCCGCCATTCCCTCCTGCAGGGCCTTACCGGCGCCCATGTTGTTCCACTTATAGAAATCGGTGTCGAAGTTGTAGTTGCTCATCTCGGTCTCCCAGTTCATCTGCTGCTGCCAGGTGTAGCCGAGGATTCCCTGGATGGAGTGTCCCTCGAACACCTTGGAATACTGCAGTGTGCTCTCCCACTGGAAGTTGGTGTACTGGTCGGCGCTGGACTTGGCGATACCCTTCTTGCCGGTGTTGCCGGGATAGAAGGAGGTCTTGTAGTCCTGGCTGAAGTACTTCTCGTCGGACCAGTTGAAGAAGTTGTCCCACTTCAGGCCGTCGATGGGGAGGATGTTCAGAGTGGCGCGGGCGTTGGCGCTCAGATAACCCGTCTCTTTGTTGGCATAGTGCTCCTTGATGAGAGCCACAGGGTTGCTGTAGTCGACTTCGGGAACGGTGAAATATCCGCCGTACTCCCTTGCCGTTTCATCGTAGATGGGCTCGGTGGGGTTGTGGATGAATGCCTGATAGAAGGCGCTATAGTTTGCCGGAGAGGATTTGCGGCGGGTGTAGCTGAGATTGTAGTCCAGATCCAGCCAGCCCTGGAGGGCGCTCTGGCGGATGTTAGTCTTGAACAGCCACTTGCTGGCCTCGTTGCCGATCTGGAGGCCCTGGTTCTGCTCTACGTTCAACACGGTGCGGTGCGAGAACTGCTCGGTGCCTCCGGATACTGCCAGATTATGTTTGTGGCTGAATGGAGTGCGGGTGATGGCATCGAACCAGTCGGTATCTGCCCCATAAAGGTTGATGGTCTTGGCGGGAGCGAAGTTCCGGATGGTGTACTCGAACTCCTTGGCGGTCATAGGCCTGGCGCGGGCGGCCACGGTCTGCACTGACACCTGCCCGTCGTACTGCACCGAGGTGTTGCCGCTGCGGGCGCGCTTGGTGGTGATGATGACGACGCCGTTGGTTCCGCGGGTGCCGTAGATAGCGGCGGCGGATCCATCCTTCAGCACGTCTACAGACTCCACTTCCTGGAAGTTGATGCTGCGGATATCGGCATCTATCACTCCGTCGATGATGATCAGCGGGCCCTGCCCTGCCGCGAGGGTGTTGGTGCCGCGGAGCAGGAACTGGAAGGATGCCTCAGGGTCGCCACCGTCCGGGTTGACGACGGAAAGGCCCGCCACCTTGCCCTGCAGCATGCCGCCGGCGTTGGTGTATGCACCCACGTCGAGGTCTTCTGCCTTCAGGCTCGCGACGGAACCGGTAATCTCTTTCTTGGTGGTTTTTCCGTAGCCGATGACCACGGTTTCTTCCAGCATCATGGACGCCGCTGCGGGCAGCACTGCATCCAGGACGCTCGACGCGCCCACGGTGAGGGTGAGGTCGTCGTAGCCGAAGAACGCGAAGGTGAGGGTGTTGCCTGCAACTGCCTTGATGGTGTATTTACCATCCGCATCCGCAACCGCCCAGGCGCCGCTGGCGTTGTTCAACACCGTTGCTCCGGAGAGAACTTCTCCGTCGTTGCCGGTGATGCGGCCGCTGACGTCCTTCGTCTGCGCTGCAGCCGTGGCCCCTGCAAATAGCAGGCACAGCGCAGCAAAGATGTTGATCAGTCTTTTCATATCTCGGATTTACTTTATCTCGTCTCTGGTAGGGATGGAATTCTGGGCTCCGGGCCTGGTTACGGTGATGGCGGAAGCCTTGGTGGCGAATTTGGCCGCTTCGGTGAGGCTGAGGCCCTCGGAGAGGCCGACGCAGAGGGCACCGCAGAAGGTATCGCCTGCCGCAGTGGCATCCACCGCCTTCACTTTGAGGGAAGGAATCATCTCGGACCTGCCGCCCTTGAACACGAGCGAGCCCTTGCTGCCGAGGGTGACCACGAAATCCTGCACGCCATAGCCGCGGAGCACGTCCACCGCCTTGGCGAGGGAAAGTTCGTCGGTGACTTCGCATCCGCTCATGAGCGACGCCTCGGAGCGGTTGGGGGTCATCAGGGAGATGTATTTGAAGAGTTCCTTGGGCAGTTCGCAGGCCGGGGCCGGGTTAAGGATTACATATACACCCGCTTCGTGAGCTATTTTGGCTGCGCGGAGAACCGCCGGCACCGGAATCTCGAGTTGGAGGATTAGGAATCCCGCGCTGCGGATCAAATCCGCTATGCCGTCGATATCTTCCGGAGTGATGTCGCCGTTGGCGCCGGAGGCCACGGAGATGCAGTTTTCGCCGCTGGCATCGACGAGGATAAGGGCCGTGCCGGAGGCTTTCTCCGAACGCATCACATGCGAGATGTCGATGCCTTCTTTCTCATAGCCTGCAAGGGCGTTGTCGCCGAAGATGTCGCGGCCGACCTTGCAGATGAATTCCACGTCACCGCCGAGGCGCTTGGCCGCCACAGCCTGGTTGGCACCCTTTCCGCCGGGGCCCATGTAGAAGGTTCCACCTGTAACTGTTTCGCCGGGAACGGGGAGCCGGTCTCCCTTGATTGTCATGTCGGTATTGCTGCTGCCGATGACCAGAATCTTGTTGTTCATGTTATCTAGGTTTTTGATTATTATCTTGGTGCGAGGCGAATATATCAATTTGCCCGGCAAAACGCTGCCGGGCTTTATTAAAAATAAAGATAGTGGTTCTTTAATTTTGCGCAAAGTTTGCGCAATTTGGGGCTTTTAGCGAGGGTTAGCCACCGAGTCACCGGCAACAAGCGCGGGCATAAGGCGGATCTGCGAATCGCTGGCGGCAGCCTCCGGATGCATCAGTTTGTCGCAGAGTATCTTGACGGCGAGCTTGGCCATATTCTCTACTGGCTGCCCCATGCGGACTATCGGCGGAGTGAGATAATCCATATACATATTGTCGTCGAACGACACCAGCGACACATCTTCCGGCACGCTGAGCGGGGATTCTCTGAGGGCTCGCAGGGCTCCCAGCAGGATCGTGTTGCTGAGTGCGAAAATGGCGGTCGGGCGCTGGCTCCCGTTCATCAGGACCTTTGTTTCCAGATATCCGTTCTGCACCGAGAATTCGTTGCCAACCACCCTTGCGTTATGGGTGAGCCCGGCCTCTTCCATCGCTTTCATGAATCCGTTCACGCGTTCCTTGTTCGGCATCGAATCCAGTTCTCCCTGGATGCAGGCTATCCTTTCGTGTCCGGCGGTAATGAGTATCTTGGTGGCATCGTATCCGCCCTTGAAGTTGTTTGTAGTCACGTAGGGGAGGGTTGAGGCCTCGTAGTAGCGGTCGATCAGAACCACCGGAATCTCCCGGTTTATCTGCTCGAGGGTTTGGGGTTTGTCGCCGCAGGGAACCGCGATGATGCCTTCCACCCGTCGCAGCAGCAGGTCCCGTGCCGCCTCGTCCAGGCGGGCCTCATCTTCCATCGTATCCATGAGGATGGCGGTGTATCCGTTCTTGTAGAGCTCCGGCACAATGGAGCCGGCCATATCCGCGAAGTAGGGGTTGGCGATGGACGGCAGCAGCAGCCCTATCATTCCAGACCCGCCCCGCCTCAGGCTCTGCGCCGTGAACGGCGGGATGTATCCGGATGCCGTCACCTCCGCCATCACCCTCTCCGCTGTCTGCTTGCCGATGCGGTATTTCCGTGCCTGCCCGTTGATTACCCGGGACACCGTCGTGATCGAGCATCCGCAGCTAGCGGCAATATCCTGCAGTTTGATTTCTTTCATGCTGACAAAGATAATATTTTTTGCGCAAAGTTTGTGCAGATTATATCGCTGAACCTGGTGCGGAATCGGCCCTCAGCGCCCCAGGTCCCCCTCTCAAAGCCTTCACCTGGTGCGGAAATGGCCCTCAGCGCCCCAGGTCCCCCTCTCAAAGCCTCCACCTGGTGCGGAATCGGCCTCTAGCGCCCCAGGTAGTATTCAGCCCCCAGACACCAGACAGGCCGATTTCGTGTCTGCAAGCGCGAACGATGGCCATCCGGGCCCGAAACATAGTGGGGACGATCCCGAAATATAATTAAAGAAGAACCAACTCCACCGGGCAGTGGTCGGAGCCGAAGATTTCGTTGTGGATTTCCGTAGAAACTATGCGGGGAGCAAGGCCGGACGAAACCAGAAAATAATCGATACGCCAGCCCACGTTCCTTTCGCGGGCAGCCATACGGTAACTCCACCAAGAATACTTGGCTTCACCGGGATGTTGCGAACGCCAACTGTCCACGAATCCGGCACCCAGAAGTTCCGTCATCTTGCCACGCTCCTCATCCGAGAAACCGGCATTGAAGTGATTGGTATCGGGATTCTTGAGGTCGATCTCCTCGTGAGCAACATTCATGTCTCCGCAGATTATCACGCCCTTCTTCTCCGCCAGCCTGCTCACATAGGCGCGGAAATCATCCTCCCAGCGCATGCGGTAGTCCAGGCGGCGAAGACCGTCCTGAGAGTTGGGAACGTAGGTGTTTACCAGGTAGAAATCCGGATACTCCAAAGTGACGGCGCGGCCCTCGTGGTCGTGCTCATCCACCCCGATGCCGTATGCGACGCTCAGCGGCTCGTGCTTTGCCCAGATGGCCGTGCCGGAGTAGCCCTTTTTTTCGGCATAGTCCCAGTAGGAGGTATATCCCAGGAACTCCAGGTCGATCTGGCCCTCCTGCAACTTGGTCTCTTGTATGCAGAAAAAATCCGCATCCAGATCCGCGAAGATATCCGCGAAGCCTTTTCCTGCAACAGCCCGCAGGCCGTTCACGTTCCAACTGATGAATTTGGTCATAGGCTATTCAATAGTCCACTCTGCACCGTCCTTTGTATCCTTGACGGTGATACCAAGGGCCTTCAGTGCATCGCGGATGGCATCCGAAGTAGCCCAGTCCTTGTTGGCTTTGGCCTTCGCGCGCTCTGCGAGCACCATATCCATCAGGCCGCTCACCACCTTGCCGGAACCGGCCTCGGCGGCTTCCTCGTCTCGAAGGCCGAGAACACCGAACACAATATCGTCGAAGATCTGCACGAGCGTCTGCACATCGCCGGCGGCGAGCTTGATCTGCCCGGCCTGGGCGCTATTGATGATTCGCACGGCGTCGAAGATATGGCTGATGGCAACAGGGGTGTTCATATCATCGCAGAGAGCATCATAAACTCCCTCGAAAACAGCCTTCACTTCTGCATTTTCGGCGGGGCAGGTATCCGGCGCAACGGCATCCGAAAGCTCTCCGTAAGGGAGATTCGGCGCGTGCTTGCCGGCCATCGCATAGAGATCCTTCGCCGCCTGCATCACCTTCTTATATGCCTTTTCGGATGCCTGCAGGGCTTCGTTGCTGAAGTCCAGCGTGCCGCGGTAGTGGGCATGGAGGATGAAGAAGCGTATGGTCATCGGGCTGTAGGCGCGGTCCAGCTTGGGATGGTCGCCGGCGAAGAGCTGCGGCAGTGTGATGAAGTTGCCGAGGCTCTTTCCCATCTTCTGCCCGTTGATGGTGATCATGTTGTTGTGGACCCAGTAGTGCACGCCCTGGGTGCCGCGGGAAGCCACGTTCTGGGCAATTTCGCACTCGTGGTGGGGGAACATCAGATCCATT
>JAGCUK010000016.1 GCA_017962925.1 Bacteroidales bacterium | reverse complement strand
GCAGTGACGGAAAAATCGCCTGCAACCGACTCGCCATTATTTCCACTCAGAGAGATGTTCTTGGTGGACTGGCTGCTGCCCAGGGTAACCTTCACGAATGAGACGGCGGACTTGAGAGTCACAGCGTCGCCATCGACCTTACCGACTGCGGCGAAGCAGCTGGTGTCGAAGCTGATATTACCGGGGCTTTGGCGGGAAGGGATGATTCCCGTAACCTTGCCGTTAGCAAAAGAAGCCGAGGAGACATAAGGGTAAACTGCCACGAGCTGTTCGGCATCCCCTGCAACCTTTCCGGTAAAGCTGGCTTTTGCGCCGCTCCTGGAACCCTCCTCCATCGTGAACTTGTTGTTGGACTTTCCATCGAACACGCTGATGGCATCGCCGGGCTCCCACAATACGATTTCCCCAACCAGGGCAGCCTTTACGTTAGGAAGTGTGGCTGAGATGGTCTTGGTGACCGGCTTCGACTTGTCACCATTTTCTCCACCGCCATTGGGTTCCTTGTTGCAGCTGACAGCAAACACTGTCATCGCGGCTGCAAGAATGAAAACGATCTTTTTCATAATTAGTTATGTTTAGTTGATTAATTGATTCTGGTTAAACAAGCACCCAGTCAGGTTCCAGACTTGACACATGATTCTCGGTAATCCCCTTCTCTTCTATCCACTTGCGAGTCTCCCATGTCTTGTACTGGCTGCTTTGATCCGCTTTCCAGAGCCATGACGGGGTGGGCCAGAGGCAGGCCTTGAAGTTCACGGTCTTGTAAAACTTCTCATTGCAACCCTGCTGGCCGTGGTGGGCCATCTGGATGTAGTCGCAGTCCAGGTCTGCCCGGCAGTTCTGGAGCAGTTTTTCACCGTTCTCCTCCCCTGCATCCCCCAGGAACAGAATGCTCTTGGTGGCATCAGAGACCTTGAGGACCATCGAAGAATTGTTGTAGGCGTTGTTGAAAATATCGGTGTTCGCGATTCCCAGCACCTTGATCTTTACTCCGTCGATGATGTATGTCTGCCCCGTAGTCTGCACATCGATCACCTCGGTATCAGTCTGCTGGGCGAGCAGGTTGTAGAAGGGAGTTGCATATGTATTCCTCGCTCCCGTCTCCTGCGCCAGCAGCGACGCGGACAGGCGGGAATGATATATCTTGTCGATGGTGATACCCTTGCGGTTCTCCAGGATGGGGGTGAGAGCACCGACATGGTCCCCGTGGGGATGGGAGATGAACCATGCATCCACGTGGTTGCCGGCTGCCAGAAGTTTCCCGCGCAGGCGGGATTCGTCTGTGGGGAGGCCGCCGTCCATCACTATCACCCGTCCGTTTCCGGTGGTGAAAATGTAGGAGTTGCCTATCTTGTCCGTTGCAGACGTGACCTGCATCATGGAGAAATATGCGTCCTTGTGCGGCCCGTCATAATCCGTAAAGGGGGCGGCACTGGCGCTTTTCAAATAATCGCTGTCGTTATTGACTACCTTGGTGCAGGCAGCAAGCAAGGAGCCTGCAAGGGCCCCGCCTGATATTCTGATAAAGTCTCTGCGTTTCATAGGCATCAATAATTATTAATGGTGATGGATCCACCCTCGATCACACTCACGTACTGCTGCGCCTCGTCCTGCTTGGATCCGATTATCTTTCCGAAATATGCAGTGGTCGCGCCTGAAGGCTGGCCGTTGATAGTTATCTCGCAGTTGGTAGTCACCGTGTACAGATACCAACCCATGTTGTAACCGCTGGTGACCTTCGAGCTCCTGCCCAGAATGCCTCCGAGACCTCCCCCGCCGTCGGGATCGAAGACGGTGTTGTTGAGATTCGCGGTGATCTTGCCGTTATTAGTGCACCGGGTGTAATTGGTCTGTCGCTCTCCGCTGGCCACAAATCCACCCACACGGGGATTACTGTGGATAGCAGTCTGAGAGTAGACTATCTCTCCTGAGAAGGTGCAATCCGTAAATGTGACTATCACTCCGGGAGATCCACTCTCGCCACGCCCGATGAATCCGCCGGTATCGAGTATGCTCTGGCTGGTGGTTATCTTGCCGAAGACCTCGCAATTCTCGAATTTGAAGGTGCCGGCAGTGCCGGTGCAGACCGCCACTAGCCCGGCTATCTGGGAACTGGTGGAGGAACTGTTGGTATAGCTGACATCCACGTAGCTCTTTACATTCTTGATGGTGATGGTTTTGGTCACCGTAGGATAATTGCCGCAATAGGCAGCCAGCGGGGCCATATGGCACAAAGTGTTCGCGGCAGAAAGCTTTCCCTTCAGAGTCAGGTCAGACACATTCGCCCTCAGATATCCGAAGAGGGAATTCATGCCTTTGCCGCTGTTGCTGTTGTTGATGGTTATCGTCTTTCCATTGCCCTCGAGCGGGTACGTGAGCGAGTACATGAAACAGGTACCGTCGGGTATCATGTCCGAAGGGCCGATTTCGATATCCGTATTGAGAACCACCTTGTTATCGACAAGATAATCGTTGACGGGAGGATAGCCATTGGGGGACGTTCCTGCCTGGCAGGCCTCCCTGAAACTCTTGAAATCCTGAAGGCTGTTGATTCCACGCACACGCAGCATGAGAGGACTTTCATATGGCTCTCCATCCAAGGGCGTGCAGCTGAACGTAACCTGGCCATAAAGATCCACGCCGGCATCGGTAGACGGCGCCTTGATGTCAACCCGATTACCGTCGGACACTGAAACCTTCCACCCGGAAGGCACCGAAGAAGTAAGGCTTATATTGGACAGGTTGTTAAGGATGTATGCCGTAGAAGCACCTTTCCCCAAGGTGACGACTCCGTCCATAAGCGCTTCTTTCTGAACTCCGGCCATATCTATGCTGACCATGGAGCCGGCGGGCAATTCAATCCTGTCGGGCACGACCTTGACTGCGCTTCGGCCGTCCTTGAATAAAAGAAAGACTGAAAAGCCATTTAAGAAAGTCACATCACCCAAAGAAGCCAGATAATAAGACTCTCCTGCAGCCAGATTCCCTTGCACACAAATATCGTTTTCGCTCCCCTCAGATATGCTTTTGACGGAACCGGACAAATCCATTTCAACATTGAAATCCCCGCATATCTTTTCGCAGTTATTACCGTCAACATGTATTTTCTTCACATCGGAGTGTTCCGGGCCAAGAGTCACCTTGAAAAGCGATACCAGATTCTGGAAAGCCAGGCTTTCCGTTTCGGTTATGGCAACGGCCATCGCACAACCGGGGTCGAATCCACCGGCCACCGGTGCTTGCTCGGCAGGCAGATCGGCAAAGAAAGTCTGCCCGACGAATTCAACATCTTCGCTATAAGGGTATACGGCTATAAAGCGGGTTGATCCCTTGGCGACTTCGCCTTTGAAGGAGGCTTCGGAGCCTTTGATGCTCGATTCTACTATGCTGAAACAATTGTTGGATGTGCCATCGAACAGGTTGATCCGGTCGTCTTTCGACCACACCACGGTGTGGCCATCATCGGCCAGGGCGGACTTTACCGAGACCGTGGAAGCATTGAAAGATTTGCTCACGGTATCCCCCGCCGGCTCGACAGTGCAAGCCGAAACTCCGATGATCAAACAACAAAGAAATGTGTGGGTTATCAGTCTCATTACACAATATTACACACGCACGGGCTATTTTCAAATAGTCCGATCAAAAATCAAAGTATGTTTATCATTTGATTATGAGACAGTCGATTAGCGCCGGTATCTCGGTTTCATCGCTGATGAGGCGGATTTTGTTGCATCCGCGATGCAGCTTCAGCACCAGAGGCGCACTCGCAAATCCCTCTGTAGCAGGAAGTTCTAAAGTTTGACCTTTGCCGTTTACATCCACCTTCAGTCTGCAGGCCTCAGAAGAGCAGTACACCAGTTCGGCATTCCACTTCCCACCTTTAAAACGGTGCACATCCAACTCCAGGCGATTCTCTTCAGAGCCGCCAAGGCCTTTCACCACTGCGCCGCAGGAGGCTCCTTCCGTCCGCACGTACTTCGCACCGCCCTTGCCGATATCGTTGTATGCGGGGATAAATCCCCATTCAGCCTCATAGCTCTTCTGCTCTATGCCCTTGGCACCCTTCAAAGTCAGTATCCTGGCGCTATGCGCAGGCAGATTCATGCTGATGCGATCCACGCTCCCCAGATCCTCCCTGCGCAAGGCATCGCGAAGCTTCACCTTCCCCTCGAACGCCAGCAGTTCCAGCGGGCACTCGAAGAGATGGGGCGCGTCCGAAGGGTTGTAGAGCGCCACCGCCCTTTCCTTGCCGCGATGGATCTTGAGATCCTTCACCAGCACATACCCCACGCCATCGTACTGCACCACCTGCGGCTGGATGCCGAGGGGATCCTGGTTGATGGCAATGAGTTCGGGGTTGGTCACCAGCGCGCGGGTATCTTCCGGCAGATAAGCCAGGTCGCATCCCAGCATCAGCGGCGAGCTCATTATGCACCACAGGCCGAAGTGCGCCTCTTCCTCCTGGAAAGTCATGCCGGTGCCGCGGGTGAGACCGGAGCGTTTGTTGCCGTATCCCACCACCAGCATATCCATATCATTGTAGCGGCCGCCTCCAGTGTATGCGGACAGATACATGTTCTTGTCCATAACATACACCACCGAACGCCATTCGGGGAAGATATCTCCGCTGATGCGCCAGGAATCCCCGGCTTCGCTCACCCATGTGCCCGGGTAATGCCAGCGGCAGATGTTCACTTTCACAGGATGTGTGGAGACGCTGTCGATGACCTCGCGGATATGCAGATATCGCTCTTTTTCAGGGAGTTTCAGGTGATTGCCGCCGCAGAAATCTATCTTGATAAAATCGAAGTTCCAGTCGTTGAAATAGACCTGGGCATCCTGGATTTCATGGCCCCAGAGACCAGCGCCCATGCCATAGATATCTTGATTAAAGCCGCTGCCGCAAGTATTGTCGCCCGCGTCGCTGTAGATACCGGCCTTGAGCCCGAGGGAGTGGATATGTTCCGTCACAGGAGGCATTCCGCCGGGGAAACGCACGGGGTTAGCAGTCATCATTCCTTCGGTATTGCGGAAACCGAAGAATCCGTCATCGATATTGACATACTTGAAACCCGCGTCGGCCAGGCCGGTGGATTTCAGAAGGTCCGCCTGCTGCATGATTAGAGTGTCCGAAATGTCGATCATAAAGGCATTCCAGGAGCTCCAGCCCATCATCGGGGGCTCAACTTTGTAATCGTGCTGACTACAGGCCGCCGCAGCTATTACGGCAACAATAATTATGTGGAAACTTTTCATAGGATATTGGTTATCATGTTTAGTCCGATGGCTATGAGGACGATGCCGCCGAATATGCGCGCAGCGTTGCCGAAACGCTGCCCGAGTGCCTTGCCGCCGCTGATTCCGGCCACTACCGAGAGCGCGGTTATCACAAACACGAACGCCAGTGGCATCAGCATTCCCGCGAGGGGGACGCCCTCCATCGAATTAGCAGCACCGACCGCCAATGCATCGATGCTGGTGGCGATTCCGGCGAGGATGATATCGCGGGTGCCGTCCAGTTTCAGATGTTCCTCATCCCCTTTGACGCCGGCGATCAGCATGGATCCGCCGACGAAGAGGAGCAGTGCGAAGCCTATCCAGGGGGCGAAGCGGCTGACGAAGTTGTAGATGACAGCACCCAGGGCCCATCCCGCGAACATCAGAGCGGTCTGGATTATGGCAAAGGCCAGAGCGATTCTGGCTATAAGGGCTTTTTTGTCGCCGCTGCCGGCAAGGGTGGTGCCGGAGCAGAGGGACACGGCGAAGCAATCCGCACAGAGCGAAACTGCAATCAGGAATGCTTCGAGCGTACTCATTGCGGGCGGAACTCTTGACGGTTGACAATAGAACGGCCGAGGGTCAGAGAATCGGCGTACTCAAGGTCATCCCCGAACCCGAGACCGCGGGCGAGAGTGGATATCTTCGCCGTGAGGCCGGCAATCTTCCGGTAGATATAGAAAGAAGTGGTCTCCCCCTCCACATCCCCGCTGAGAGCGAGGATCACTTCGGCCCGGCCGGGGGCTTTTTTGAGCCTCTCCACCAGGGCCTCGATGGCGAGATCCCCGGGGCCGATGCCGTTAATCGGGGAGATGATGCCTCCGAGCACGTGGTAAACTCCGTGATACTGGCCGGTAGCCTCGATGCTCATCACATCCCTCACGCTCTCCACCACGCAGATGGTGTCATGATCCCTCTTACTATCGGCGCAGATGCCGCAGATTTCAGTGTCGGAAATCATGTTGCACTCCTTGCAATAGTGGATGTTTTCTGCGAGGTTGTCGATGGCACCGGCGAAGTGGTGGATGTTTTCGGCAGGTTGCCGGAGCAGGTGAAGAGCAAGGCGCAGGGCGCTTCGTGCACCGACTCCGGGCAGGGATGAGATGGCCTCCACCGCCTCTTGAAGTACTTTAGAAGGATATTCGTTCATTATTAATGCAAATATAGTAAATATAATAAAAAAACGGTTCGGAGCCGAAGGCGACAGAGGGGGTCAGGGGGAACCTCCCCCTGCAAAAAAACCTGCAAATGTGGGCAAAACAAAAAATTTTTGCCTACATTTGCAGGCTGACTTCTCCGTGACGTCAGCTAACCCGTAATATTAACCCTTCCAGCGCCGTTGGAGCGCCGGGAACAAATTGGAAGTGGAATGATCAGCATTTTCTACAGGCAAGGAGCTGACATTAATGTGAGCCAGCACGAAACGGAGTTTGCCAAGCTGGGCAAAGACAACGTGCTTTGGATAGATCTCCTGTCTCCCACAGGGGACGAAAAGCGCGCAACAGAATCCTTTCTCGGGACGGAAATCCAGAGCCGTGCCACGGCCGAGGAGATTGAAAGTTCCTCCCGTTTCTCAGAGAACGACACGGCCATCTTCGCCAACACCAACTTCTTGTCGCCTGCAGGTGACGAGATGGCGATGGACCCTGTATCCTTCATATTGGTCGGCGATGTCCTGACCACTCTTCACGAGATACCCCTGCGGTCGTTTACCTCGCTGCAACGCCGTATCCAGGCCCGTCCGGCACAATTCAACAGTGGCTGGAAGGTTTTCCTGTTCATGATGGACCAGCGTGTTGACCTTGATGCAGATATCATCGAGCTGATGAGTAAAGAGACATCTCAGTTCAGCAAGCGCATCAATCAGAAAGAGGATATCAACGAGGACTTCCTGCTGGATATCAATCAGTTGCAGGAGAACGCGATGTTCGTGCGCGAGAATATCGTGGACAAGCAGCGCCTGATCACCAACCTGCTGAAGAGCGGCCGCACACCGGATGTGTACGACGCAAAGCTTAACGTGTTGCTGCAGGATATCGGGTCTCTTATCAACCACACGAATTTCACCTTCGAAAGGCTAGAATATCTGCAGGACACCGTCCTGGGAATCATCAACCTGGACCATAACAGCATAATGAAGATATTCACCTTCATTTCCCTGTTGCTGATGCCTGCCACTCTGGTCGCCAGTTTCTACGGCATGAACGTGAAACTGCCCTTCGATGGCTGGCGCTGGGCCTGGCTGGTCCTCCTCGGCGTCATGTCCATCATCGTCTTCATCGCCTGGTGGATATTCCACCGCAAGAAAATGCTATAGGCTGAAATTCACCGTTTTGTCGTAATCGTTCCAGTTGCGGAGGGCCAGGGTGATGTTCTGCTGGTCGTAGACGTTGCTGTACTGGGTGTCCTCCACGGTGCCATCTTCCCAGATCAAGTCTTTCCAGTGTACCTGGGCAAGGCATTCCTGAGCCTGTTCCAGAGTCAGGATTCCATCGTGCGCAGCAAGATATGCACCGGCGGTTTCATAGCGCCACCAGCTCTTGCTGTGAGGGTTCCCCACGGCGATATCCGGAACGGTGGTATAGTATTTTTCCGAGAGAAGATGATTAGTCACAAGCATGGAATTGGCACCTTCTGCCTTGCGGACTATCATAGACTTCCAGCCATCCTCCTTGTCGAATTCCAGAATCGCGCAGTCGCCGGCGGCATCTGCCACCATATAATGATAGCCGGAACCGACCGCCGCGTCATGGCGGATATCCAGCGTTGCAGCGAGGTCGAGGGCCTCCTGGACGGTGGCGCACTTATCCAGCCAAAGACGCATGATGATAGTTGTGCCGACCTTGTGCTTGCCGCTTTCCTGCTGCGCAGCCTGCTTGGGGAGTGCCATGATTGAAGTGCAGAGGCCCTTTTCGTTGATTCCGTCCACCGGAGCATAGACGGATGCCAGGCAATTGACGCGGGCGATGAACTTCTGAGGCAGTTTCTCCAGACCGTATCCGAAGTGGGACATATCGCTGACCGCGATGGATGCGTAGCCTTTCTTGGGGCGCGAGATGGTGACCATCGTGGGGTTTTTGAAGAAATCGTAGTTGCGGCCGTACCAGAAACCTTCGCCATCAGCCTGCGCCGCCTGGAAACTGGTGCAGTTCATGGTCTGGGTTTCGCCGTTTTCGTCGGCTACCTGAGAACTTTTGATCTTGATAGGAAGGCCCTTGCCAACCCGGCCGATGACGTATTCGAGGAGTTCGGCATTGGAATCTATATCCTTGGAGACCAGATCGTCCAGGTCATAGGCAGCTTTGTATTCCATCTGCCAGAGGTATTCATTCCCGCCAACGGTTCCGACGGTTTTGAGTGTGCGGATCTCACCGCACCAGATGCAAGCGACAGCGATGCATATTGCGGCAATGATGCCGACGGTCCAACATATAAACTTTTTCATATTATTGCGTGTTTATTACATTAACCAACCGGAGGCGTCGCGGCCTTCGGAGAGGGCGGCGCGGATGCTTGTGGAAGAGATGTCCACAAGGGGAGCATTAATCAAAGTCACTGGACAACGCAGATGCCGTCGGCGGCAGAGGGCGTGGAGCTCGGAAAGCAGGGCCTGGGCGTCGTATCCGGGGCGCGGATAGACCACGATTTCGAACTCGGAAACCAGACGCCTGAAGCAGCGCCAGCGAGGCAGCCCCTCGATGTTATCCGCCCCCATCACCAGCACGAACTCATTTCCCGGTTCCCGCCTACGCAGCGCATCCAGAGTGCGAATCGTATAATTCGGCGGATCCATCCCCAACTCTATATCATCCACTTTTACCCGCAACTCGGGATGCCTTGCCACAGCCTCGCAGGCAGCCTCGAAACGGCGCCTCGCATTAAGGGCCTTGGAAGGATCCTTGAAGGGGTTCTGGGGAGATACTATAAGATATGTGCAGTCGAAGCCACCGGGCCCGGTCAAATATTCGAGTATTGCCTGATGCCCGATATGCAGTGGATCGAAAGATCCGGGGTAGACCGCGACTCTCATCTAACGCAAAAATTATTCTGCCAGGAACTCATCGACAACCTTCTCCGCATCCGCAAATGCAGTGGCAAGGTCGTCGTTAACAAGAACATAATCGAACTTATCTTCGTATGTCATCTCTTCCGCCGCCTTCGAAACACGTTCCTCGATGGCCTCGGGAGAGTCCGTCTTGCGGGCAATCAGCCTGGCGCGGAGCACCTCGACCGACGGTGCCTTGATGAAAACCGACAGCGCGGCGTCCCCGAAATACTTCTTCAGATTCACCCCGCCTTTCACGTCCACATCAAAGATGATCACATGCCCTTTGGCCCAGATCCGCTCCACCTCACTTTTCAAAGTCCCATAGTAACGGCCGGCATATACCTGCTCGTACTCCACGAACGCATCCTCCCCTATCAGGCGGCGGAATTCATCCACCGGCAGGAAATAATACTCGACCCCGTCCTGTTCGGTGCCGCGGGGTGCCCTGGAAGTAGCAGAAATAGAGAATTCCATCTCCGGATGGAGGCCCAGGATATGCTGCACGATCGTGCTTTTACCGGATCCGGAAGGGGCAGAAAAAATGACAACTTTATTGCTCATCGCCTGAATTGTTTCCACAAATTTAGCAAATTCTCAAAAATCACAACCGAATTGCCAAAAATCGAACTCTTTTGACAAGGTCAAAATTTGCAGTTCATAAGGATTCTGAGTAAATTTGTTGTCTAGAACGAAACTTACTAAAACCAAATAATGGCACAAGTTGTTATAATGCCCAAACAGGGCCAGTCTGTGGAGAGCTGCATAGTCTCCGAATTCAAGAAGAAGGTTGGCGACACCGTTAAAAAAGGTGATATCCTGTTCGGTTACGAGACCGACAAAGCCACTTTCGAAGAAGAAGCCCAGGTCGAGGGCACCGTCCTTGCCATTTTCTACAAGGATGGGGATGAAATTCCGGTTCTGAATAATGTCATGGTGATCGGCGAGCCAGGCGAATCGTTTGCCGAGTTTGCGCCCGCCAGTGGCGCAGCGGCGGTGTCCGCTTCTCAAGCCGACCACTCCGTGGCCCCTCCCAGCGGTGCTGGGCCCCTCCCTCTACATCCGAGGGCGGATATGGCGTCCGAATCGGACACCGCCTCTGCGCCTTCCGCAGCCGCAATTCCAGGAGCTCCGGCATCGCCGAGAGCACGCAAACTTGCGGAAGAAAAGGGCGTCAACCTCGACGCAGTGGCAGGCAGCGGTCCTGGCGGACGCATCATCGAACGCGACGTGCTGGCAGCGGCAGTGCCCCTCAGCGGCCTTGCCAAAGCCAAGATGGCAGAAGGCGGCCTGGTGGCAGGTGCCGGAACCGGCCTCGCAGGCAAGGTGAAGGCCGGCGACCTCAAAGTCTGGAAACCCAACCACACCGACATCCCCGGAGAGGGCGTCGATTTCGATACTGTCAAGATGAGCAACATGCGCAAGCTGATTGCAAAGAGCATGTACAACTCCCTGCAGAATTCCGCCCAGCTCACTCACATGCTCGGTGCGGATGCCCGCAAGGTCCAGGCTCTCCGCAAGAAAGCAAAGAAGACCCTGGAGGCCGGCAGCATCGATGCCAACATCACCATCAACGACTTCGTCTGCTTCGCGGTCATCAAGGCCCTGCAGAAGTTCCCGAACGTCAATTCCCACTGCCTGGGAGATGCCATGCGCATCTTCAAGGGAGTCAATCTCGGCTGCGCGGTGGATACCGAACGCGGCCTGATGGTGCCAGTCATCAAGGAAGCGGACAAACTCGATATCATCGGCCTCAGCAAGGAACTGAAGAAAGCGGCGGATGCCTGCAAGAAGGGATCCTTCAATCCCGACCTGCTCGCCAGCGAGGCAGGCAGCTTCACCGTCAGCAACCTCGGAGGATACGGAGTGGAATGGTTCACTCCCATCATCAACGTTCCTCAGAGCGCCATCCTCGGAGTGGGTACGATAGTCCCGCGCCCGGTGGCCAACAAGGAAGGAGGATATGACTTCGTGCCGTACCTCGGGCTCAGCCTAACCTACGACCACCGTGCCATCGACGGCGGAGAAGCGACAAAGTTCCTCAAGGAGGTCGCCACTCAGATTGAAACGCTCGAGGTTGAATTTTAGACAAAACAAAACAACAACAAATAATGGAACAGATTTTTGATTTAGCGATTATCGGCGGAGGCCCGGGCGGATATGTTGCCGCGGAAAGGGCCGGAGCCCAGGGTCTCAGCACTGTGCTGTTCGAGCGCAAGAGCCTCGGCGGAGTATGCCTCAACGAAGGATGCATCCCCACCAAGACCCTGCTCTACAGCGCAAAGGTCTATAACTATGCAGTAAACGGCAATCATTACGGAGTCTATGCCGAAAACCCTTCCTTCAAATATGAAGAGATCGTGGAGCGCAAGAACAAGGTCGTCAAGAAACTGGTAGCCGGCGTGAAAGCCGCGATGAAGGCTTACAAGGTGACTGTCGTCAATGAAAACGCTGTCATCGAAGGGCGCGGGAAAGAAGGTATCACCATCAAGGCCGGTGAAGAAATCTACACCGCCAAGAACCTCCTCATCTGCGCAGGCTCCGAAGCGGCCGTTCCTCCGTTCCCGGGGCTCAAGGAAGCGGGAGATGTCATCGTCACCAACCGTGAAATCCTCGCCCTCGAGGAGCAGCCCAAGGAGCTGGTGGTCATCGGCGGCGGCGTCATTGGAATGGAATTCGCAGCCTTCTACAGCACCCTCGGCACCAAGGTCACCGTGGTGGAGATGCTCCCCAAGATCCTCGGCCCGCTGGACGACGAAATCAGCACAATGCTCCAGAAGCAATACGAGAAGAAAGGCATCAACTTCTGCCTCAAGTGCAAAGTCACCGGCATCGAAGGCAACACCGTGGTTTATGAGGATCCCGACGGCAACACCCAGCGCGTATCCGGCGACAAGATCCTCGTGAGCGTAGGCCGTCGCGCCAATCTCCAGGGCTATGGCCTCGAGAACCTCGGCGTCGAGCTCGCACTCAATCCCGCAGGCAGGCCCTACGGCATCAAGGTAGATGAGCACATGCGCACAAACATCCCCGGCGTCTATGCCGCAGGCGATGTCACCGGTTTCTCGATGCTTGCCCACACCGCATCCCGCGAAGGTGAAGTCGCAGTCAACAATATCCTCGGCAAGCCGGACCACATGCGCTACAACGCTATCCCCGGTGTAGTCTATACCAACCCTGAAGTCGCCGGCGCAGGCCTCACCGAAGAGGAAGCCAAGGCGAAAGGCATCGACTACAAGGCAGTCAAACTCCCGATGGCCTATTCCGGTCGCTTCGTGGCAGAAAACGAGCGCGGCGAGGGCATCTGCAAGATAATCGTCGGAGCGAAATATCACGAGGTGCTCGGCGTGCACATGCTGGGCAACCCCTGCTCCGAGATCATCAACGCAGCCTGCATTGCAATCGAGCAGGAAATGACTCTCGAGCAGCTCAAAGAGGTGGTATTCCCCCACCCTACCGTATCAGAAATCATCAAAGAAACCGCATTTACAATATAAACCATGCCTAAATCACTTTATATCGATCCGGAAGTCACCCTCCGTCCGAAGGAACACGAAATCAAGTTCCCGGAAATCCCCGTAATGCAGTACAAGAAGACTGTAAAGGATGAACTCAAAGAGGGCAATTTCACCAAGGAGGACCTCCTCCGCATCTACCGCGACATGTTCACCATCCGCGAGTTCGAGACCATGCTCAATTCGGTCAAGACCACCGGCGGATACAATGGAGTGGAATATAATAACCCCGGCCCCGCCCACCTTTCCGCAGGGCAGGAAGCCGCCGCGGTCGGCATGGCTTATAACCTGGACACCGACGACTTCATCTTCGGCAGCCACCGCAGCCACGGCGAAATCCTCGCCAAGGGCCTGCGTTCCATCGATATCCTCCCGGACGAGGAGCTCAAGAAAGTGATGTACGAATTCTGG